>JALFNY010000188.1 GCA_022774105.1 Prevotella sp. | reverse complement strand
TCCATTGAATACTTCTTTGCATCGCTGGCATCGTCAGGATCAAGTCCCCACGTTATCTCCCATTCATCTGGTATGCCGTCAGCATCGGTGTCATAGCCTGCTGGGTGAGAGGTTGATTCAAAGGTCGCCTCCGTATATCCTTTCACATCTGCAACCACGTCTATCAGTCCTGGCTTACCTGTCACCGAACCCCTATATGTGGCTGTACCGTTCATTGCCTCCTCAACATAACGGGCATCTACATTGTCACGGCTATATGAAGCTCCTACGTATGCTAACACTTTATCAAAAGCTCCATCTGCCGTATGTGTTGTGACATATCCTGTAGGTGCTGGCTCGTCCATCTTTATCTGCACATACCTTACGTCATTGTAAGTGATACTCGGCACATTAGCAGGATACAGATTGTTAGCATCCTTTGAATATACGAGCCCGTCTTTATACAGCACACCTGAATCATAACTTACTCCTGCCCAGTCCTTGTTCTCTGTCTTAACCCCTGCTGTTGTCTGTGTTGTGTTACCAGAGATATAGTATCGGCTGGTCATGTCATAGATATTGGGATGACCGCTTGAGTTACCGCTTGCAGCCACTGTTACAAGGGTGATACGTTCCTGATTCCCATTGCCACAAGGACCTGCCTTATAATAGTTATTAACCATGTTTATCTGTCCACCGCCAGGGCCTCCATAGCATGTTCCCTGCGCATTGTACATCACACAGTTACGGAAATCTACATTCTCTGCCTGTACAAAGTTCTCCCATTTATAATTGCTATACTCCTTGTTAGAGGTATATCCTGACCATTCATATCGCGCACCATTAAAGCGTGGACCACGATTAGATACATGGGCAATCATGTTGTGGTGGAAACTTACAAGTTTTCCTCCCCATATTCCGCCGTAACCGTGTGCTCCTTTATCGTGACCTGCATTAGTAAGACTCTCTGCTACGGTACACCACTGCATGGTGAAGTTGTTGTTATCATAGAAAGATGCTACCTCGTCTATACTCCATGAGAATGAGCAATGGTCAAAGATAATACCTGTCTTCTGGCGCTGCCAACAAGCATCTGCACCATCGTTTATATTCTTCTCTTGTCCGCGACGTATCCTTATGAAACGGATTATATTGTTGGCACCTGGGCTTACAGTATAATAACGCAGTGTTATGCCTGGCGCGGGGGCTGTCTGTCCAAGTATTGTGGTATTGGCACCTATGGACAAGTCAGATTCCAATGGTATCACACCGCCGACATTGAACACTACAATCTTCTTGGCATCGCCCTTCACTGCTTCACGGAATGAACCAGTACCGCTGTTGTTGAGGTTGGTAACATACCTTATCTCACCTCCACGGCCTCCTGTTACAAATCGCCCATGTCCCTCTGCGCCAGGGAATGCTGGTGCAGACTGGAACTGCGCAAGTACAGCAAGCGACATTGTTGCCAGCAACATGAACGTTGTAAGTAATCTTCTTTTCATACTTCTTTTAGATTTTAGTATAGTAATTATAGTTTATATAGTTGTTTCTGTACTACATTTTTTTGTTCACACTATTTGGTGCAAAGGTACGAATTTATCTTTTTCTGTGCAAACAAACCCATGAATAATTTATAAAGCATGGGGTAAAAAAGCGTTTCAAACCAATCCAATCATTAGATTACTGTTCATTTCCTGCTATGATTTACAGGTTCCTGCCTATGATGAACGGCATCAGATATTGCGCCATCTCGTTGCCGAGTTGTAAAAAAACATTATACTGTATGTTTTTTTCTTTACCTCTATGCCCCATTTTCCTATTTTTTATTAACTTTGCAAGCGATTGGCAATACTTACAAGATAACGACATAACATATGGCATACGGTAAGTGGATAGGCGCATGGATAGGCGCAATGAGTGGCGGTGTACTTGGTGCTCTTGCTGGTTTTGCAATAGGAAGCATCTTTGACAAGATGACAAGCAGTGAACCCGCCATCACCAATGACAGCGGCAACAGATTCTACTCAGGGCAGGAACAGCGGCGACAACAGGAGGGCATGCGTAATGGTTTCCTGTTCTCACTTATGGTTCTCTCTGCTCATGTCATTCAGGCTGACGGGAGGATAATGCACTCTGAGATGGAGATGGTGCGCAGATTTCTGCGTGCAAACTTCGGGGAGGCGGCTGTTCAGCAGGGCGACAACATACTAAAACGCCTGTTTGAATATCGTAAGATGAAGGGGAACAGCGTGTGGAACCAACAGATTCGCGAGGCGTGTGCGGAGATGCGTGCCGCAATGCCTGAGGAACACCGTCTGCAACTTATCGCCTTCCTTGCAGAGATAGCCAAGGCTGACGGAAGGGTTGACAGCGTAGAGGTGGATGCCATACGTGAGGTTACGGTGTTTCTTGGCCTCAACGCCAGTATTGTTGACAGGTTTTTGGCGCTTGGCGGAAACACTATTGAAGATGCTTACAGGGTTCTTGGAGTATCACCAGACGCTACTGACGACGAGGTTCGCAAGGCCTACCGCAACCTTGTGCGCCAACACCACCCCGACCGGGTTGCTACTCTCGGCAAAGATGTACTGGAAGCGGCAAAGAAAAAGATGCAAGAGATTAACGAGGCGAAAGAGAAAATATATAAGGCAAGGGGGATATGACATTCCTCCTTGCCTTCTTTTATTAACAACTATACTGTAATATAAGGTATTATCAATCTCTTACAGGTTTCCTCTTTCCTTGTCAAGATAATACTTATACGTTCCAACTGTAAGTTCATCACATGCTGCTTCGTCACACACCACAATGCACTTGGGGTGCATCTGCAACATGGAAGCGGTCCATTTGTGCGACACTGAGCCGTCAACTATGTGCTGCAATGCGCGAGCCTTATGGTGACCGCTGCATACTATCAGCACCTCCTTCGCAGCCATCACCGTTCCTATGCCCACCGTCAGTGCCTGTTTCGGCACAAGTGCGAGGTTACCCTCAAAGAAGCGTGAATTGGCTATTATGGTATCTGTGGTGAGTGTCTTTATGCGTGTCTTGCTACTGAGTGACGAGCCAGGCTCATTGAAGGCCAGATGCCCGTCTGGACCCACACCTCCGAGGAACAGGTCTATGCCTCCTGCTGCCTCTATCGCCTTCTCGTAGTCTTCACATTCCTTTGCAAGGTCTGTGGCATTGCCGTTGAGGATGTGTACGTTCTCTTTCTTTATATCTATCTGTGAGAAGAAGTTTGTCCACATAAAGGA
>JALFNY010000177.1 GCA_022774105.1 Prevotella sp. | reverse complement strand
GGAGACATTGTGCCTCATTCTACCGCTGTGGTGTTACGCGGTACGCCTAACAGCAACGCTGTTTTGGATGTGAGAAATACGCAGACTGCATGCGGGTATAATAATGTGTTAAGAGGAACAGACACAGAAGCCTCTACTGCTCAGGACAGTGATGCACCTGGTAGTAAGTATTATATGTTATCTAATGGTAGCAAGGGACTGGGCTTCTATTATGCAAATGACAATGGTGCAGCCTTTACTAATACCGCACATAAGGCCTATTTGTGTCTTACCTCAGATGTGGTTGCAACGGGTTTCACGTTTTACCTGCCAGACGGAACAGCAACAGATGTAAGGTCTTGCAAGGCAGTAAAGGCTGATTTGCCGTCTAATGTATCTTCTGGAGCGTTTTATGACTTGTTCGGCAGACGTGTATTACAGCCTTCGGGAGGAGGGCTATATATACAAAACGGCAGAGCAATATCAGTGAAATAATAAAAAAGCGGCTTGGTTTTAATCACGTAACCAAGCCGCTTTTTTTGTTATGACGTTTCTTTGCAATTCACAACCACAAATTAATGGTTAGATTTCTGCCTATTATCATTTATCCCGAATGTGGTGAGCGGTTGACATGAATTGTAAAAACCTGCACTACCGTCTTTACGAGTTATATTGTTGTATGTTGCAATCAGCACCTGTTCATTGTGTGAATAGGTGCTGATTACATTGTAATCAGTATGTGTTTGCAGCGTAATCAGCCGCATATTACTCCTCAGTTGGAACCGATGTATAGTAACAGCATTGACAACAATACAAGTGCGAGGTCAATGACCTTAGCCTTAAGGTTCTTCTCCTTGAACAGCATTGCTCCGCAGAGGAAACTCACAATGACGCTACCACGGCGTACCATTGACACTACGCTTATCATAGCACCGTCAATACCAAGTGCATAGAAGTACACGAAGTCAGCGGCAGAGAGGAATATGCTGATAAGCGGAATACTCCAATGCCATTTGAATGGTGTGGTCCGCTTGCGGTAAGGCCACCATAGAAACATTAGCATGGCTGCCATCATGAAAAACTGGTAGATGTTATACCATGCCTGAACTGCCATTTTGTTCAGGCCAACGCCACCGTTGTCAGGTGAAGCCATGAGATACTTGTCGTACAGACCAGATATTGCTCCGAGAACATTTGCAAGTATCACAAAGTAAATCCACTTGTTATGCCGCCAGTTTATACCCTCTTTCTTACTCGTGTTTTTCAACATCTCTATGCCAATGAGCGCAACGGCAACACCGAGCCATTGCCAGATGTTAAGCCTTTCAGCAAAAAATACCATGGCACCAATGAGTACCATCACTGGGCGTGTGGCATTGATTGGACCAACAATGGTCAGTGGGAGGTGTTTCAAACCGAAGTATGCTAAAAGCCATGAGGAAAGGACAATAAACGACTTTATAATGATGTATTTCTGTTCCTGCAAGTCATATTCTGTGCAGTAGAACATGGAGTCAGCAGCGATAAGGCTGTTGTGCGACAAGATAATGAATGGTAAGAAAATCAGGGAAGAGAACAATGTGTTAAGTAATAATACTGGTATCACTGCATTCTCTTTCAGTGAATGTTTCTTGAACACATCATAAAATCCCAGCAGGGTGGCTGAGAGAAAGGCTAATATAACCCACATATCGTTATTTTTATAGTTATAAACGGGAGTTTGCAGAAGAATCTACTCTCTGCAAACTCCCGTTTTGTTATCCTATTAACAGGTTTACTTGTTCAGTTTTGCATACATTTCTGTCTGCTGTTTGATGAGTTCCTTGTCATCAAAATAGTCTATACGCATGGCATGGCGCACCTCATTAAGTGTCTTTATACCACGTTCGCGGGCTGCTTCAGTGCCACGTCTGAGTATGTCATACACATCAGGAATACGTTGTTCCCACTGATGACGTCGTTGGCGTATCGGTTCCAAACGGTCGTTGAGCACATTATACAGGAATTTCTTGCACGTACCATCGCCCAATCCTCCACGAGTATAATGGTCTTTCAGTTCGTCAAGTGTCTTGTACTCTGGCAGGAACTTGGTGAAGTCGTCATCGTTGCAGAAGGCGTCAAGATATGTAAACACCGTGTTTCCTTCAAGATGCCCAGGCTGCTCAATATGAATGTGCTCCGGGTCTGTGTACATGGAGTTTACTTTCTTTTTCAACTCTTTTGCCGTGTCAGAAAGATAGATGCAGTTACCGAGTGACTTTGACATCTTTGCTTTACCGTCGGTGCCTGGCAGGCGCATACAGGCAGCGTTGTCAGGAAGCAGGATTTTGGGTTCTACAAGTGTTTCTCCATATATGTGGTTGAAACGGCGCACTATCTCGTTTGTCTGCTCCAACATTGGTTTCTGGTCCTCGCCAACAGGCACAGTGGTGGCCTTGAACAGGGTGATGTCTGCTGCCTGTGATATAGGATAGCAGAAGAAGCCAGTAGGTGTACCGCCTTCAAACTTACGCATCTCTAACTCAGTCTTCACGGTAGGGTTGCGTTGCAGACGTTGTACGCTGACAAGGTTCATATAGTAGAATGTCAGTTCTGTCAGTTCTGGCACTGCACTCTGTATGAAGATGTTAGATTTTTCAGGGTCAATGCCAGCAGATAAATAGTCAAGGGCTACCTCTATGACGTTCTGTCTAATCTTTTCTGGATTATCAGCATTGTCAGTCAGTGCCTGAGCATCAGCTATCATAATGAATATCTTGTCATATTCACCAGACTCTTGTAACTCTACACGACGACGCAGAGAACCTACGTAGTGTCCAATGTGTAGTTTGCCAGTAGGCCTATCACCTGTGAGTATTACTTTTTCCATTTTTACTTTTTTGTTTGTCTGTAAGAGAATTTCCATATTCTTGCGCTGTATGCCGGAACAATCATTTTTACCGTACAGTCACCCTTTATGGTTATTCTCATTTTTTCATCAGTAAGAAGGTCTTTTGCCTCAAACTCCTTCTGGGGTATTGATAGGAAGTCAATGGCGTGAACAGGTATTTTTACGTCAATGTCAACAGCGTTGCCAATGAAGTTACATACCACAAAAAGAATCTCATTACCGTTCTTACGCAGGAATGCAAACTGCCCATGTTCGTTGAAACGTGGCGAGGAAGGGTTCACATACATCAGGTCGTAGAAGTCACCATCTATCGCTTTCTCCTTACGAGCAATGCCAAGAATCTTCTTGTGTATTTGGTATATATCCAGTTCTTCTGCTGTTAACTGACCGTTTTCTACCCTGCACAAGGTGTCAATGCTCCAATAGTCAAAGATAGTAGTCCTGCCGTCCCTGCCGGAAAAACCCTCTTCGTCCATTCCTTTCTCTCCATATTCTTCACCAGCATACAGCATGAAGGGGTTGGATTGCATCAATACAGATGCTACAAGACCTGGGATTGCCTTGCGTGCAGAACCTGCGAAGAAGTCGCTTGCAATGCGTTGTTCGTCGTGATTCTCAAGGAAATAGAGCATATTGTCCTTGATGTCATTCGTACTCTGCCATGCGTAGGTGATATTTCTGGCTGCACCATATCCGCATATTGCAGCCCTCATGGTGTCATACATGCCGACTTTATCGTATAGATAGTCAAAGCCAGAATTGATATAACGGCGGTATTGGTTGGGGTCATACACCTCACCTATGAAGATTATATCTGGGTAACGGTACTTAACCTTCTCTGTTGCCCATGCCCAGAAGGCTGCAGGAACCATCTCAGCCATATCACACCTGAAACCGTCTATGCCTTTGGATGCCCAGAATAGTAGTATGTCTGTCATCTTATGCCATGTGTCAGGCACGGGTTCAAAGTGTCCGTAGCCTGTCCAGTAGTCTATACCGTAGTTTAGTATTACGGTTTCATACCAGTCATTTTGTCCTGGGTGATTGTCAAAGTGGTCGTTTCCTGTGGCTTTAGAAGGAAACTCCGTGTATTCTTCTTCTGGCACTTCTTCTTCTGGACGCCCGGTATTGACACCCATTCTGAGGTCAAACATCGGCTCAAAACTGCATCCTGGACAATAGTAAAAGTTATTTTGAGGGTCAAAACCGTTGTCGGGATTGTCTCCTTCACCTAAATCTATTACCTCTTTTGGCTTTTTTATAGAGTGGTATTGGCGTGCTACATGATTAGGAACAAAGTCAATTATCACCTTCATTCCTGCTTTATGTGTCCTTGTTACCAATGCCTCAAACTCCTTCATTCTATTATCTACATCCTCTGCAAGGTCAGGATCAACATCATAGTAGTCTGCTATGGCGTATGGAGAGCCTGCTTTACCCTTTACAACAGCAGGGTGTTGACGGGGGATGTTATAGTCGGAAAAATCTGTTTGGGTGGCATGGCGTATCACGCCGGTGTACCAAATATGTGAGAAATGCAGTTTCTTTAGATGCTTCAACGTCTTTTGGTCAAAGTCGTTGAACTTTCCAGAACCGTTTTCGGCAACCGTACCCCACTTCTTGCGAGTGGTGTTACGGTTGCCGTAAAGGCGCGTGAATATTTGATAAATTAATATCTTGTTATTCATGGGACGTTAAGAGATTCCAGTAATGGTGATGCCTTCAACGCCTTTTGCTATCTTGGTAATCATTCCCTGCAATGCCTTGCCTGGTCCACATTCAACAAAGTCAGTGGCACCATCGGCTATCATTTGCTGCACTTCGTATGTCCACTTAACAGGAGCGGTAAGTTGTGCTATGAGGTTTTGCTTTATTTCTGCAGCGTCAGTATGTGCTTTTGCGTCCACATTCTGATATACAGGAATACGTGGATTATTAAACTCCGTAGCCTCAATCGCCGCTTGCAATTCATCCTTTGCAGGCTGCATCAGCGGAGAGTGAAATGCGCCACCAACGGGAAGGGGTAGGGCACGCTTTGCTCCTGCGGCTTTCATGGCTTCACAGGCTTCTGCTATAGCTTCATTGTTTCCTGATATTACCAACTGGCCAGGGTTGTTATAGTTGGCTGGTACTACAATGTTTCCCTCTTTTGTTATGCTTGCGCAGATCTCTTCTATCTGACTGTCTGGCAGGCCTATGATGGCTGCCATTGTGGAAGGAGCGGCCTCGCACGCCTTTTGCATGGCCTGTGCGCGCTGTGATACGAGTTTTAGACCGTCTTCAAATGATAGAGCACCTGCTGCTACAAGTGCAGAAAACTCTCCAAGTGAGTGTCCTGCTGTCATGTTTGCATCAAATTCCTCGCCAAGACAGATAGCCTTTATCACAGAGTGTAGGAACACAGCAGGTTGTGTTACCTTTGTCTGTTTCAGTTCCTCTGCTGTTCCCTCAAACATAATCTGTGTTATATTGAAGCCTAAAATGTCGTTGGCTTTGTCAAAAAGTTCCTTTGCCTTGATATCGTTATCATATAGGTCTTTGCCCATACCACTAAACTGGGCACCCTGACCAGGGAATACAAATGCTTTCATTATTATATAATATTTAGTTAGGTGGGAATATATTTAAGAGTTGTTTAACGGAAAAAGCCCCGGTCACCGTCACTGTTCGTGAGGTAATCGGGACCATATCGCTTTATTGTTTCGCTTTTTTCAGATAATTACTCTGCAACTTCTGTAACAGGAGTTTCTTCTGTTGCTTCTGCTTCTGCTACGGGAGCCTCCGCTGGTGCGGCAACTTTCTCGCCTTCTGCGACAACGGTTACAGGAACCTCAACCTTCACTTCCTTGTGGAATATCACAGTGGCAACATAGTCACCAACAGTCTTGATGTCCTTCATTACGATGCGCTTGCGATCAACCTCTATACCCTTTGTTGCAAGTTCAGCAGCAACTGTTGCTGCATTTACAGAACCATAAAGCACACCTGTTGCGCTGACTTTGCTTGGTATGGTCAGAGTTATACCGTTGAGAGCCTCTGCTTCTTTCTGTGCTGCTGCAAGAATGGCTGCAAGTTTATGCTGTTGCTGCTTGATATTCTCTGCCAATATCTTCTTGGCTGATGCGGAAGCGATGATGCCCTTACCTGTTGGAATGAGATAGTTACGTCCGTAACCTGGCTTAACGTTTACTATATCGTTCTTGTATCCAAGACCGATTATATCTTCTTTCAGTATAATTTCCATGTGTGTAATCCTCCTTTTTTTTATTTCATCAAATCGGTTACGTATGGAAGCAGTGCGATTTGGCGTGCACGCTTAACAGCCTGTGCCACACGACGCTGATACTTCAGAGATGTTCCAGTGATACGGCGTGGAAGAATCTTGCCCTGCTCGTTAAGAAACTTCTTCAAGAATTCAGGATCCTTATAGTCGATATATTTGATGCCACTCTTCTTGAAACGGCAATACTTCTTCTTCTTTGTGTCGATCGTTGGTGCGGTCAGATAGCGTATTTCTGTATTTTCTGCCATGATTTAAGCCTCCTCTTTTTTAGCAAGTTTGTTACGGCGCTTCTCTGCATAGAGTGAAGCGTACTTGTCAAGCTTGACGGTCATAAAACGGATTACTTTCTCTTCACGGCGGTAAGCTGTTTCGAGAGTTTCAATAACACTTGGCTCTGCCTTGAATTCAACGAGGTTGTAGAAGCCTGTTGACTTGTGATCAATGGCATAGGCCATCTTCTTGAGACCCCAAGCCTCTTCGTTCAGGATTTCAGCACCGTTGTCGGCGAGAACCTTTGTGAACTTAGCGACCGTTTCCTTTGCCTGATCATCAGACAAAACGGGAGTCAAAATGAAAACGGTTTCGTAATGATTCTTCATTGTTTTTGATAAATAAATTGTATTTTTATTGCTGCTTTCATAAAAGCGGTGCAAAGTTACAAAATTTTTTCAAAATAATATTCTTGTTGTATTTGATTTATATCACATAATAGAGTTTCTGCTTGTTTTCTTGAGATTTATCAAGTGTTATTATTGTAAGAGTATTCGTATATACCTTAATTTGTCTGGGTTCATTCCCTAACCTTTTGTTTTTTTTACTGCGTGGGTTTATCTAATTTCATTAGTAAAATGCCTATCAGAATCCATATTATCTCTCTTACTCGGCATATTATGCTGACAAATATTCCGAGTGCGGCAGATAATCCGAGTGCGGCAATGGATATGACGAAGCCTCCTTCTTGCACTCCCAGTTGCAGGGGTAGGAAGCCTATAAGGTTTGCAAATAGTGTGGTGAAGGCAAGAATTAGTATAGAATGGAGAAAGGTTAGGGTGAGACCTGTTAATCCCCCGCCGCAGTCAATGTCAAAGAGTAGTAGCATGAACATTATCTCCAGGCTTTGTACTATGCGTGAAAGGTATTCCAATAGCAGACTATTGTAAAAATGTTTCTTGTCTTGTTGGTGTAGTGCGGCTATTTGTGAGTCAACGTTGTGTAATGCATTACCATGATTTGCTTGCATGTTTGCACTCCATTTCTTAAGTCCTGGTATTTTCCCTATTATGCGGATAGTCTTTACTACCAGGCCGTTGCGATATCCTTTTGAGAACAGGTAGAAGGCTATTAGACAGAATATTGCTATTATTCCGAGAACAATTGCAGTTGCAGTGGTCATTGGCAGGTCGCCAATTAATGCGAGACCTATATATATAAATATGGAGGAAAACCAGAACCAGAAGTGTGCGAAGATGTGCATCATTGCGTATAGTATGACTGAGGATGTCGCATGTTGCTTACTGAGGTCTTTTGATAGTTCCATGATGCGGTATGGTTCGCCGCCCAATCCGCCTACTGGTGTAGCGTAGTTGAGGGCATAACCAGTTATTGTTAGACGGAATATACGCCAGAAACTTACGTTTTCATCAGGGCTTTTGTTCCCTTCTATGACGCTGTACCATGACATTGCGTTAATAGCGTATATTATTATCCATATTCCGATGATGGGCACAAGCCAATATCCAGCCTTGCATAGTTGTTGCCACAACTCTGCGAAACTGACATCAAATGTCAGCAACATTATTACTACCGCTGCGATTCCGCATACGAAGAACAGGTTATTAAGTCGTTGTTTGGTCCACTTCATATTATATTCTTTCTGCTATCTTACGACAGAAGGTCTCATGTCGGTGGTTTATGTAGTATGTAAGGAGTGACATGGCTACTATTTCAAATATGAAGTTTGCTACGGGAATGTCTGCGAGACAGAAAATGAAAAACATACCTGCACGGAAGTTAAAGGTAAGCATAGCGTTGTATCCCATGATTGCTTTTGAGTTTTTGTGGAACTCTTCACGTATCTCTTTTGGCATATTCGCTTCGCTACCATATTTTTCTCGTATTCGTTCCATGAGTTTTTGGAACTCTGGTGTTTGCTTCTCCTGTTTCTTTGTATAGGTGACATACGATTGTAGGAAGGTTTTCCATATTCGGTTTCCTTTCCATGGGGTGTTGTCATAGATTTCTTTCTGTTTGGCGGAGTTATCAAGTTCGCTTCCTTTCTCTCCTTTTAGGAAGAATAGATGTATCTGTATATAGTAGTCAGCCAG
>JALFNY010000169.1 GCA_022774105.1 Prevotella sp. | reverse complement strand
CACAAGTATGTAAGCAACTTTATCGTGAGCCTTATTTTTTTCCTTGGGAGCATATTGCTTCTATGACAATATACTGAATGTTTTGCAAGGATACTGCATCGAGGATACAAAGTTGCTTTCGCCGTTATGAGGACAGACGTGACGCTTTCTATTCCAAATAAATAGTCCATATCCAAATGCATGGGGGAGAACCCATTCCACTGCTTTACACGCAATTAATTGATATTTTATCCCGAACAGGGGTATCAATATGCAGGTTCACGGAAGATCAGTGTGCCTTAGAGGGTGATAAGAACAAATTATGTGAGTAAAAATTTGTTGAACTCGTTTTTTTTTTTTACCTTTGCAGTACAATAGGAATGAATATGAATAAATATTACGCCATAGCATACAAATTATACACGGTTTGTAATGGAGAAAAGACTTTCGAGGAGGAGGCTCCTGCGAATGATCCGTTTATCTTTATAACAGGTTTTGGTACTACAATCCCAGGTTTTGAGAAGCACTTAGAGGGCTTGGAAGAGGGGCAGACCTTTGATTTTACATTGTCAAAGGACGAGGCCTATGGTGAGTATTATGAGGAACGTGTAATAGAGTTAGACAAGTCTATCTTTGAGATAAATGGTAGGTTTGACAGTGTTCATATCTTTGTTGATGCCGTTGTTCCTCTTCATAATGAGGATGGTAACAGGTTCAACGGTCGTGTTCTCGCTATTACAGAGGACAAGGTACGTGTGGATTTGAACTATCCCTTGGCAGGAAAGGAACTTAACTTTGTTGGTGAGGTAGTGAAATGTCACGAGGCATCAAACGAAGAAATCCAATCACTCCTCAACAGTCTGTCGGGTTGTGGTTGTCATGGTGGCTGCGGCAGTTGTCACGGTGATTGCGGTGGCGGAGGTTGCAGTGGGGACGGTTGCAATGGAGATTGTGGCAAATAACTGTCAGATGTTGCGCAAGAATGTTTGTGTCAATAAGTAATAAGAGTATCAGTCATAATGAATACTTTTGGTAAAATCTTTACTGTCACGACCTTTGGCGAAAGCCATGGCCCGGCTGTCGGTGGTGTCATAGACGGTATGCCCGCGGGGATTACCGTTGATTTCGACTTTATTCAGGCAGAGATGTCACGTCGTCGCCCGGGGCAGAGTAACCTTACCACAAGTCGTAAGGAGGCTGACGAGGTAGAGTTCTTGTCTGGAATATTTGAGGGAAAGACAACAGGTTGCCCGATAGGTTTCCTTGTTCGCAACACTAATCAACATTCTCAGGATTATGAGAATATGCGTTGCATATATCGTCCCTCCCATGCTGACTTTACTTACCAGCAGAAATACGGCCTTCGTGACCATCGTGGTGGAGGACGTTCCTCTGCCAGAATAACAATAGGCCGTTGTGTAGCAGGAGCAATGGCCAAACTCGCCTTGAAGCAGGTAGGAATAGAGATACAGGCATATACCTCACAAGTAGGTAATATCTCATTGTTGCCAGACTATCATTTATATGACCTGTCCTTGACAGAGACCAATGCCGTGCGTTGTCCTGATAAGGACAAAGCACGCCAGATGGAGCAACTGATACGCGAGGTTAAGGCAGATGGTGACACAATAGGCGGCACGATAACATGCGTTATCAAAGGCTGTCCTATTGGACTTGGCGAACCAGAGTTCGGAAAACTACACCAAACCTTGGGAGCCGCCATGATGTCAATAAACGCAGTAAAGGGATTTGAATATGGTTCTGGCTTTAATGGTTTGGCTCTCAGGGGCTCCCAGCAAAACGACCTCTTTGATACCACCATGAGCAGAACACAAACTGGCGCGGCAGAAGTCAGTGAAGGCAAGTCTAAGGCAGGTGTACAGACAAACAATAGCGGAGGCATACAAGGAGGCATATCCAATGGTGAAGACATCTATTTCCGTGTAGCGTTCAAGCCAGTAGCCACCCAATTGCGTGAACAAGAGACCATAGATATAGAGGGAAACACAACAACCCTGAAAGCACGAGGCAGGCATGACCCCTGTGTGTTGCCAAGAGCAGTCCCAATAGTGGAGGCAATGGCAGCAATAACAATTCTTGATCATTATCTGTTAAGGCAGACAAATAAGATGATAAACCTATAAAATCAGTAACAAACACAACGTATATACGTGGTATTATGAATAACAAAGGTAAGAAAGTGTATGAACGTCCCATTTGCAAAGTAATAGATATACATACACAGATATTAAATACCAACCAATCAGCACCAGAAAGAATAAACATATACGAAGAGAAGTATCAGTCAGACGAGACACCCTCACCAAGTCAAGACTGGCAATTATAGAAGAGGAATTACCCTCTGTCACAATAAAATTTTGTCATAATACTTGCGTAATTGAGAAAAAAGTGCTAATTTTGCACTCGCTAACGATGATATGCCGATATAGCTCAGTTGGTAGAGCAACGCATTCGTAATGCGTAGGTCATGAGTTCGAGTCTCATTATCGGCTCATTGATAGCAATGTAAGAGTGGGCAGGCAAAAGTCATAGCAGGCGTTAAATATATTGCCAGTCCCTTTTTATTTTTAACTCAGATGTAACACTTATGCGATAGTAGCTCAGTTGGTAGAGCACAAGCTTCCCAAGCTTGGGGTCGCGGGTTCGAACCCCGTCTGTCGCTCTTACCTATTAAACAAATCAGGAACAACGTAAAACGTACAGGCAGGTTAGCGATATTGTGCTACCTGCCTGTACGTTTTTGTATCCTTATGAGCCTGTTATGATACCTTGTGTGACGGTTCTTGATTTAACCCAAATCGGTCATTGAAACACTATCCGTCAATAATAGGTTTTAAGAATCGTGCCGTTGCACTGTCCTTGCACTCTGCAACCTCTTCCGGAGTGCCTGTTGCCGTCACCATTCCCCCCTTGCGTCCACCTTCCGGTCCCATATCTATTATGTGGTCAGCAAGTTTTATCACGTCAAGATTATGCTCTATCACTATTACCGTATTCCCTTTGTCCACAAGGCGTTGCAGTATGTCCATCAGTATGCGTATATCCTCGAAGTGTAGTCCTGTGGTAGGTTCGTCAAGTATATACATCGTCTTTCCCGTGTCTCTCTTTGCCAGTTCAGTAGCCAGTTTCACGCGTTGGCTCTCTCCACCAGACAAAGTTGTTGATGGTTGTCCAAGTTTTATGTAACCCAATCCAACCTCCTGCAAGGTTTTGATGCGTCGCAATATGTGTGGTACAGTGTCAAAAAAATCCACCGCCTGATTTATTGTCATGTCAAGCACATCAGCGATAGACTTGCCCTTATACCTCACTTCCAGCGTTTCGCGGTTGTATCTTTTGCCGTGACAAGTTTCACATGGCACTGTCACATCAGGCAGAAAGTTCATCTCTATGGTCTTGTATCCATTTCCACCGCAGGTCTCGCAACGTCCGCCCTTCACGTTAAAGGAGAAACGTCCGGGTTTATATCCGCGTATCTTTGCCTCAGGCAGTTCAACGAAGAGTGTGCGTATGTCAGCGAATACACCAGTGTATGTTGCTGGGTTGCTGCGTGGTGTGCGTCCTATTGGTGATTGGTCCACATTAACAACTTTGTCAATCAGGTTTATGCCCTCTATGGAACTATATGGCATTGGCTTCTTTTGCGAGTGGTAGAAGTGCTGCGACAATATGGGCTGTAATGTTTCGTTTATCAATGTTGACTTACCCGAACCGCTGACTCCCGTGATAAGAATCAGTTTCCCAAGTGGAAAATCCACGTCAATATCTTTTAGGTTGTTACCTCTTGCACCGTGCAGTCGTATGTATTCTCCCGTTCCTTTTCGCCGCTGTTGTGGTATTTCTATTGCCCGTTTGCCGTTAAGGTAGCGGGCAGTAATGGTGTCGCACTTCAGCATCTCTTGTGGAGTCCCCTGGAATACTATCTCACCTCCTTTGCGTCCAGCAGCAGGACCTATGTCCACGATGTAGTCTGCGCTGAGCATCATGTCCTGATCGTGCTCCACAACTATTACCGTGTTGCCTATATCACGTAGTTGTTTCAGTGAGTTTATCAGTCGTTCATTGTCCCGTTGATGTAGTCCTATTGAAGGTTCATCAAGTATGTAGAGCACGTTCACGAGTTGCGAGCCAATTTGTGTTGCAAGACGTATGCGCTGACTCTCGCCCCCTGACAGTGACTTTGACTGTCTGCTGAGGGAGAGATAGTCCAATCCTACGTCAAGCATGAATCTCAGTCGTGTGCGTATCTCTTTCAAAATCTCTGTGGCTATCCTTGCCTGTCTGCTGTCAAGGTGCTGTGTCACTTCACCAAGCCAGTCATACAGTTGGTCTATATCCATGTCAGCCAGTTCAGAGATATTCTTGTTCCATATTCTGTATGCCAGTGCTTCTTGGTTCAACCTCTTCCCATTGCAGGCGGGACAAGTAGCCATTAGTATTTCCACCTCTTCAGGTTCCACTATGTTTGCGCGCTTGGTGCTTGTCTTTTTAGGTGTTGGCATCGTGGTTGTTTCTGCCAATTGCCCGAATGTCTCAATGACAAGCGGGTCGTCAATCTCTACTTCTCCGAGTCCTTTGCAGTAAGGGCAGGCCCCTTCTGGTGAGTTAAAGGAGAAGATGTTAGGCGCAGGGTCTTTGTATGCCATACCTGATGTTGGACACATGAGGCGTTTAGAGTAGTATTTTGCATCGTTACTGTCCTTGTCAAGAATCATTATCAGTCCGTCACCTTGCCGCATGGCCACTTGCACACTCTTGCTAAGTCGTTCTGCTTCTGCCGTATTTGTCTGTGCTTTCGCAACGCGAAGTTTGTCCACAACAACCTCTATGTTGTGGTTTTTATATCTGTCCAGTTTCATGCCTGGCACGAGTTCGTGCAATTCTTCGTCAATGCGTACTGACAAGAATCCTTTTTTCCGTAGTTGTTCGAACAGTTCGCGATAGTGTCCTTTGCGGTTTCTTACAAGGGGTGCGAGTATTAATATGCGTCTGTCAGCATAGTCTCTCAGAATCATTTCCACCACTTGTTCTTCGGTATATTTTACCATTTTCTCGCCTGAGACGTAACTGTATGCCGTTCCGGCACGTGCAAATAACAGGCGTAGATAGTCGTATATCTCAGTTGTGGTGCCCACGGTGGAGCGTGGACTCTTGTTGGTTGTTTTCTGTTCTATGCTTATTACGGGTGACAGACCGGTTATTTTGTCAACGTCTGGTCGTTCCATTCCGCCGAGGAAGTTCCTTGCGTATGCTGAGAATGTCTCTATATACCTGCGTTGTCCTTCTGCAAAAATGGTATCGAAGGCGAGTGATGACTTTCCTGACCCTGACAATCCCGTTATCACTGTCAGGCTGTTACGTGGTATTTGTACATCTACATTCTTCAGGTTGTGTACCCTTGCTCCGTAAACATTTATCATATCTTTACAAGTCATACAGGTAAGCCATCTTCACTGTGATGGTGGTATGGTTTGAGGTTCCGAAGAAGTCGCGTTTTGAATCGCCGTAGATATTGCCGAGACCGTAATAAAAACGTCCTTCAAGGTTGAATCTTCCTATTTTGTTTATGTGACATTCTAAGCCTGCTCCGAAGGTTATTCCGAAGTCAAGTTTGTTCTCTACCGCCATTGTTTCCTGCGCTACCACCTGTGAGGCACGCCCTACTCTGTTGGTGAAATTCTCTGGGAAGTTCTCTTTTGTGTATGCTGTCTCGTAGTTTTTTTTAGTCTTGTCGTTTATTACGAGGCCTAACTGTGGGCCCAGATTGAGGAAAGCGCAAACGCCGCGTGTCTCTTTTCCCCATGACAGATGTGCAAGTATTGGCAATTGTATGTATGTTATATCCCGCTGATACTCCTCTGCTGTGCCGGTGAGGGGATTTATTACTGGTGCGTTGTCTATGGTTGCGATGTCTTGTTTCCAACCCAGTTGCGCCATATTCATTTCTACTTGTACTGCGCAAAGGGTGGAGAAGTATTTCTCGCAGGTGTATCTTCCCGTCAGACCGATTGTCATTCCCCCGTGCATATTCTGTGTAACGGTGGGCTGAAAGTTGACGGTGTTCATCATATATCCTGCACTTGCGCCCACGCTGAACTTGTTACGGTATTCTCCTACCTGTGCTGTTACCTGTGTGGGAGTCAGCATTATGGCTAATAATATATATATAATGTGAAGGGGTCTCATCGTCTTTGCCTTTGTGTTGTCAGAAACTCAGTGCCTCAATGCTTCCGCCTGATTTGTAGTGTATTAGCATGAAGGCCTTGTTGCGGTAGCCACCGTTGCCGGATTTTACGAATTTCAGCGGGGTTTGCAGCCACTGGCGGCGGTTGCCTATGAAGTACATGGCGTGGTCATAGCCTGTTATTGCAAAATGGGGTAGGGCATATATCATTTCTTGATGGAAGGCTTCCCGGTATTTGTTGGCTACTTCAGAGGTTTGTGTTGCCTGTTCGTTGTAATAGAAGTTGGTTGGTATAAAGGTGTCATACTTGGCATATCGTGTCTTGTTATACTTGGCGTACATCAGCCATTCGGTGTAACCGAAGAGTGAAATCTTCACGTTCTTGTTGTTTTCAAGCAGCATGTCGAGTTTGTTCAGTGCTGCGGTCAGTTCTGGTGAGCGTCCTGTGTTGAGTATCACGAGGTTGGGTTTTGTTAGTGAGAAGGCTCTTGCAAACACCTCGGCAGACGTGTTGAGGTTTGTGATGTCGTATGCTATCTTCTTTTTCTCGAGTATCTTGCGCAGTGCGAAGGTGAATACGCCTTTGCGTGATGTGGTGTCGTTGCAGTCTATTATGACGGGGTGATACTCCCCGAACTGCTCAATCAGGTGTTGTATTGTTGCGGTGTTGAGGTCGTCTGGCGACTGATATACCTGGTATATCTGCGGATTCTTGTCCACGTCATTACCTGATATGGAGAAGGGTATAACCATTTTTATGTTGTATGCCTTGCAGAAGTTGGCAAGGTCGTTGACCTGTTTCGTGTATAGTGGTCCGAAGATGATGTTGCAGTCCGATGCCCCGTCACTCAACAGTGTGGTGCGTATGTCTGCATCTATCGGCACATTCCATGCGTGTATGTTCACACTTGTGCCCTCCTGCTTCAGTTTTTCTACTGCAAGCAGTATGCCACGGTAGTACTCCACCATGCGTCTTCCGTCTCCATCTACATCGTGCAGCGGCAGCATGACGCCTACATTCACGTTTTTTTGAGTTAACTGCGCCTTCATTCCGCAGCACAGTGTAAGGGCTATCAGTGTTATAAGATACTTGAGTTTGCTTGTCATCATAGCGTGTCAAAACTTGATTTCAAGATGCAAAAATAGTAAAATTCTTTTGAAAAAGCGAAGAGATACAAAATAAATTGATTAATTTTGCAAAAAATAATCCTTTTTATGCGTAAGACATTTATCATTATCATACTGTCCGCCGTGTGCCTTATGTCTGCTGTGGCAGGCAACTATCCTTTTGTATCCATTTCTTTCGACGCTGTGGACAGTGGCGAGGAGAGCCAGACTAACGTGCAGAGTTTTACGGGCTCTGCACCTATCACCGCAACATTTCACTTTGAGACGCAGGATGCGGAGGACTGGACCTTTACCTATGAGTGGCGTTTCTGCCATGAGGGTGGGTCTCTTGACGAACCGTATATGGTGCGTTATGAAGAGTCACCGCAGGTTACTTTCACGCAGGCGGGCACTGACAGCATTGCCCTTTATGCCGTGTTCAGGCGTGAGGGTAGCCCGGATGTAGAGTTCAAAAGCCTGTATTGGCATGACAGGACACAGGTAACGCCGCTCACGATACTCGCAAGTGAGAGCGTACTGACATTCCCCAACGCCTTCTCGCCTAACGGTGACGGTATCAATGACTACTTCAAGCCCAAGACCTATGAGTCTATCGTTGACTTCCATGCTACCATCTACAACCGTTGGGGGCAGAAGATATATGAGTGGGACGACGTGAAGGCCGACGGATGGGACGGTAAGTTCCACGGTAAGGACGTGAAACAGGGCGTGTATTACATACAGGTGAAGGCGCGGGGAGCCGACGGAAGGGAGTTCCTGATAAAGAAAGACGTGAACCTTTTGCGTGGATATACCGAAGTTGACACCACTACCTCATCATCAACCGTTGGCAACTGATATGCGCACGGAGACAGGAAAGACGGAGAAGCACATACGCAGACTGTTTCATAAGGGCTGTGTAGAGTACGGCCTTGTGGCTGACGGCGACAAGATTCTCGTGGCCTTGTCAGGCGGAAAAGACTCCCTCTGCCTGCTGCGTATGCTGGCACAGCAGAGCCGGTTGCACCGTCCGGCAATACGGGTGGAGGCAGCGCACGTCATAATGGACAACATACCCTATGAGACAGACCGCTCATATCTCACGCATTACTGCGAAGAACAGGGGGTGAGGCTACACCTGTTACACTCCTCTTTTGACGAAACCACGGACCGCAGGCGCACAAGATGCTTCCTCTGTTCATGGAACCGCCGCAAGACCTTGTTCTCCTTTGCCTCAGAACAGGGGTTCAACAAGGTGGCGTTAGGGCATCATCAGGATGACATAATCATCACCCTGCTGATGAACCAGACCTTTGAAGGCTCTATGCAGACCATGCCGCCAAGGTTGAAGATGAACCACTACCCACTGGAGATAATACGCCCTCTGTGCCTTGTGCATGAAGATATGATAACCACCCTTGCTGCGGAACTCGGCTTTGAGAAGCAGAAAACACCCTGCCCATACGAGACTGTGACACATCGCAACACCATGACGCAGGTGTTCCGACAGTTGGAGACAATAAACCCTGAAGCCCGCCACAGCCTGTGGAGCGCAATGAAAAACGTGCATCACGACCTGCTACCGTAGTGAAAAGGGAAAGATGGAAGTAGTAAACAGTGAGTCGGGAGATACTGATAACTCACTGATATCCCCCAAACGCACAACATACAACTCATAATAAACAACAGAAAACAACCGCTAATCACCCATAATAGAAAACCCATAACTCATAACAGAAAAACAATATCTCACAACTATGGACCTTATACCAAGTTTCGCTGTGGATCATACAGACCTGATGCCCGGCATATACATCTCCCGTCAAGACACTGTTGGTGATGAAGTAATAACCACTTACGACATACGCATGACCGCTCCCAATCGTGAGCCAGCCTTAGCACCATCAGCCATACACACCATCGAGCACATTGTGGCAACCTATCTGCGCAATGATGCAGAGTGGAAGAGCCGCATAATATATTGGGGCCCTATGGGTTGCCTCACTGGCAACTACCTCATAATAAAAGGAAATATACCATGCCAGCAGATACGTGACCTCATGCTGCGAGCGTTCCGCTACGTGGCAGAATATGAAGACGAGGTGCCCGGCACCACGCCAGCCACCTGTGGCAACTATCTCTTGCACGACCTGCCAATGGCCAAGTACGAGGCCAAACGCTATATCCACCGCCTTGAAACCGCCTTCGTATGCGAATACCCAGGCGTAGAACGACCAACAGACGTAAACGGAAAGCAGTTCTTTGACGCATAAAGCCCAATCGGCCACAGTAATCAGACGCTGATTACATCGCAATCAAGTGCAAATCACGCTGCAATCAGGTGCTGATTACAACGTAATCAAGTGCTGATTACATAGACGTAGGCAGCAGAACAAAAAGCATATCGCTCAGACTGTGCTTGTATCTTAAAGTCATAATACACATAAAACCCCGGAAGTTATTAGCCCAACTTTCGGGGTTTTATGTCATATCTCACACACCAGTTATTGCCTTATATACCAAACAAGGCTGCAAAAAGAGGAAAAATAAGCAGCGAAGCCCTATTATTATGTTATACACTTGATGTAACTTAAATATGACGAATTATGTCATTCTGCTTTTGTTAATATTTGGTAAGTAGGGAAAAATAAATCGATTTACCTGCGGTGATGACGGAAATAAGTGCTAACTTTGCCCACAGAAACGTAACAGAAGAAGATGAGGAAGTCAACAATATGGGCGATAGCCATCATAATGGGAATGTCATTCGTCGGGTTGCTATGGATACAAGTATCGTACATCGAGGAGATGGCGAAGATGAAGAGGGAGCAATTCGACGAGTCAGTGACGCGAGCCTTATATCAAGCCGCACGTAATCTCGAACTGAACGAGACGCTGCGCTTCCTTGAAAAAGACGTTAACGAGACGGAACGCAAGGCTTTCAGCACCGTTACAGAAACCAGAAACGACAACTACGGCGGTGCGGTACAGCGGTCACACCAGTACTCAGTGGCAGGAGATGACGGCACGATATACTCCTCCTTCGAGTTGCGCACAATAGCACTGAGCCCGCAGAAGATGCAGAAAGGACTGCTGGTGAAGTCAGACAAGAGTGCAATCTCAGATGCACAAAAGAGTATGCAGCAGATAGTACGTAACAGATACGTATATCAAAAAGCCCTGCTTGACGAGGTAGTGTATAGCATACTTTACACCGCCAGCGAGAAACCCCTACGTGACAGGATAAACTTCAAACAACTGGATCAGGACATACGCAGCGAACTGTTGAACAACGGAATAGACCTGCAGTATCACTTCAGCGTGCAGGCAAGCGACGGACGAGAAGTATATCGCTGTCCGGACTACACTGAAGAGGGAAAAGACATAACCTACTCGCAGATACTTTTCCGCAACGACCCTACCGCAAAGACAGGTACGGTGACCGTACACTTTCCAGACATAAACAGTTATATCTATTCAAGCGTACACTTTATGATACCAGCACTGGTGTTCACAGGAGTACTGCTCGTGACCTTCATCTTCACGATAGTCGTGATATTCCGGCAGAAAAGGTTCTCAGAAATGCGCAATGACTTCGTCAACAACATGACGCACGAACTGAAAACACCAATCTCAAGCATATCACTCGCCTCGCAAATGCTCAACGACCAGAGCGTGAAGAAAAGCGAACAAATGATAACTCACCTCGGAGGCGTGATAAATGATGAAAGCAAACGCCTGCGGTTCCTTGTAGAAAAAGTGTTGCAGATGTCAATGTTCGACAGGAAAAAGTCAATCTTCAAAATGCGAGAACTCGACATAAACGAACTCGTAGAAGGCATAGCCAACTCCTTTAAGTTAAGAGTAGAACATACAGGAGGCCACGTATATACAGAGGTGGAGGCCGTAAACTCGTCAGTATTCGTAGAAGAAGTACATTTCAGCAACGCCATATTCAACCTTATGGACAACGCAGTAAAATACTGCAAGCCCGATGAACCCCTTAGCATCTACCTCCGAACATGGAACCCCACGGCCGAGAAAGTAAGCATATCCATAAGAGATACAGGCATAGGAATAAAGAAAGATAACCTGAAAAAAATCTTTGAGCGGTTCTATCGAGTGCATACCGGCAACCGACATGACGTAAAAGGCTTCGGATTAGGCCTGGCATACGTGAAGAAAGTGATAGATCAGCACAAAGGAACAATACACGTTGACTCCGAATACGGTAAGGGAACAACCTTCACTATCACCATAGACGTGGTAAACGAGAAGTAAAAAAAGAACATTATAAACCATTAAACAAACAAGATTATGGAAGAGAACCTGAAAATTCTTCTATGTGAAGACGATGAAAACCTGGGTATGCTCCTTCGTGAGTACTTACAAGCCAAAGGTTTTGAGACAGACCTTTGCGCCGACGGTGAGGCCGGTTACCGCTCATTCTTGAAGAATCCGTATGACATCTGCGTGCTGGACGTGATGATGCCAAAGAAAGATGGCTTCCAGCTCGCTACCGAAATAAGGCAGGCAAACGCAGAGATTCCAATCATTTTCCTCACTGCACGCCAGATGAAAGAGGACATACTCGAAGGCTTTAAGATAGGAGCCGACGACTATATAACCAAACCTTTCTCTATGGAAGAACTCGTTTTCCGTATAGAAGCCATACTGCGCAGAGTGCATGGAAAGAAAACTAAGGAGAGCACACAGTACCAAATAGGACGCTTCTTGTTCGATACACAGAAACAACTGCTGACCATTGGCGACAAGCAGACAAAGTTAACAACCAAGGAAAACGAACTACTCTCACTGCTGTGCAGCCACTCTAACGAGATACTTCAGCGCGACTTCGCCCTCAAAACGATATGGATTGACGACAATTACTTTAATGCTCGCTCCATGGACGTGTACATTACAAAGTTGCGTAAGCACCTGCGTGACGACGATCAGATAGAGATTATCAACATACACGGTAAGGGTTACAAACTCATTATCCCCAATCAGGAGGATAAATAATACGTTTCTCCGCTGGAAGTTATGCAGGCAATGATATTCGCCGCAGGCAAGGGAACACGGTTGAAGCCCTTGACGGACGTCATACCGAAGGCCCTTGTGCCTGTGGGTGACAAGCCCTTGATACAGCATGTCATGGACTCTCTCTGCCGTTCGGGGGTGGAGCACGTCGTAATCAATGTGCATCATCATGCCGGACAGGTACGCAATTTCCTCGAACTGGCACAAGGTCATTATCCGTTCACGCTCTCAGTGTCAGACGAAACGGGTGCCTTATTGGAGACGGGAGGCGGTATTAAGAAGGCAATACCCTTGTTCCGTGCTTCTGGGGAGCCTGTGTTGATACACAATGTTGACATTCTCAGCAATGTGAACCTTGCACAGTTCTACTCTGAAAGCATAGGGAACGCCGCCACACTGCTTGTCTCTTGCAGGCAGACACAGCGTTATCTGCTGTTTGATGACACCATGCACCTTGTAGGTTGGACCAACATTGCAACGGGTGAGGTGCGCAGTCCCTATCCGGACATTGCCTCAATGACAGGCAAGAAAGAAGCGGTGGCAGAGCGTTTTGCCGGCAGTATGTTCGCCTTTTCAGGCATACACACCTTCTCACCGTTGCTTTTCCCGCTGATGGAACAATGGCCTGACCGCTTTCCCATCATGGATTTCTACCTCAAACACTGTGCAGAGGTGAGGATAAAGGGTCTTGTCAAGCGTGACCTGCGGTTGCTTGACGTGGGTAAACAGGACACGCTTGCCACTGCGGAGGAGTTTATTCAAAATATTAATAACGATTATGCAGAAGATAATAATACTTGATTTTGGTTCACAGACCACGCAACTTATAGGCCGACGTGTCAGGGAACTCGACACGTTCTGTGAGATAATGCCATACAACAAGTTCCCGAAGGACGACCCTTCGGTTATAGGTGTCATACTGAGTGGCTCGCCTTACTCTGTCCATGACCCCGAAGCCTTTAAGGTAGAACTATCACAGTTCATGGGAAAGATACCCGTATTGGGCATTTGTTACGGTGCGCAGTTCATCTCGCACACACTTGGTGGCAGGGTGGAGAAGGCCGACTCACGCGAATACGGGCGTGCCAACCTTGTGCGTTTTGACGCTACCAACCCTCTATTCCGTGGTTTTACCGAGAACTCTCAGGTGTGGATGAGCCACGGCGACACTATCACTGCCATACCGCAGGATTTCAAATGTATAGCGTCAACAGACAACGTTAAGTATGCAGCCTATGCCTCTGAGAAGCAGCCAGTGTGGGCGGTACAGTTCCATCCAGAGGTGTTCCACTCGCTGCAAGGCACACAGTTGCTCAGAAACTTCGTGGTTGACATCTGCGGTTCAAGACAGGATTGGAGTGCAGACTCATTCGTAGAGACCACCGTTGCGGAACTGAAAGCGCAGATAGGAGATGATAAAGTCATCCTGGGATTGTCCGGTGGAGTTGATTCCAGCGTGGCAGCCGTGTTGCTAAACAAGGCTATCGGCAAGAATCTCACCTGTATCTTTGTTGACCATGGTATGCTGCGCAAGAACGAGTTTCGCGATGTTATGCACGACTATGAATGTCTTGGACTTAACGTCATTGGCGTTGACGCATCAGAGAAGTTCTTTGCTGACCTTGCAGGAGTTTCTGATCCAGAGCAGAAACGCAAGATAATAGGTCGTGACTTTGTAGAAGTGTTCAATGCAGAGGCAAAGAAACAGACTGGTGCCAAGTGGCTTGCACAGGGTACCATATACCCAGACCGCATAGAATCACTAAACATCACGGGTAAGGTTATCAAGAGCCACCACAACGTTGGAGGCCTGCCCAAGGAGATGAACCTTCAACTTTGTGAACCCCTCAACTGGCTTTTTAAGGACGAAGTGCGCCGTGTAGGACGTTCTATGGGCAGGCCAGAGCATCTCATCACGCGTCACCCCTTCCCCGGACCAGGTCTTGCCGTGCGCATACTTGGAG
>JALFNY010000152.1 GCA_022774105.1 Prevotella sp. | reverse complement strand
CCCTGCCAGTCATTTTCGGAAAGGCAGTGTGTTGAGGAGCGGTTACAGTGTATGGGTTATTATGGCAAATTACTTGAAGATGACGGACGGTACGTCTCTCTTGATAGTTGCGACGTGTCTGAGGGGCAGGTTGTGGAGGTGTCATCTATTGTTGGCAACACTATTACGTCACGCTTTGTAAGGCTACAGGGGAGAGCGTTGAAGATTGAATTGACAGGTCTTGCTGCTGGCCACTATATTGTTTATCTTGTCAACAGGAGGGGTTATCGACATCGCTTGGGAATATTCTCGCGAGAGATTCGTTCAGAGTGTCCATAGAAGGGAAAACCATATCTGCGCCTTCTTGTTCAAGAATAGAGTGGGGTAATGGTCCTGTGTTTACGGCAATGGTGAAACAATGTGCAGCGACAGCAGCCCTGACACCTAACGGAGCGTTTTCTATGACGATTGTTTCCCATGGTCTTGTTCCTGCTTTCTCCATTCCTTTTATATATGGATCAGGTGCGGGTTTCCCGTGTTTTACGTCTTTTGCGCATACAAGTACATCGGGTGATACCAATCCTTCAAAATCGTTCTCAATCCTTTGTAGCAGGCTTTTCTGTCCACTTCCTGTTACTACGCCTATTGTCCAACCGCGTTTTACGATACTTTTTTGTAGGTTATAGACCCCGTTTATCAGTTCTGCCTCCGGTAGTTTGGAGTATATTTCTGATTTCCTCCTGTAAATACTTTCGGCTTCTTCCGTTGTTATCTCTCTCTTCCATTGCCTTCCTGCAATTAGTTGTATGGTTTCTACACCACGCATACCTTCACACATATAGGCTTCTTCCTCCGACATGGTCACTCCGCAGTCTGTCATACACTTCACCCATGCCTTGGCGTGATTGGGCATAGAGTTGTAAAGCACACCGTCCATGTCGAACAGTACAGCCTTGGGGGTAAACTCCGTGAAACTGTTTCTCCTGATATATCTTTCTATTGCTTCTGTCATAATAATATAATGTAAATATACCCGTTTTATTGTTTGGTGCAAAATATTTTTTATCCATGTCGTACATTGGATTTCTGTTCTTTTTGCTTATCTGTGTTCCAGATTGTGTCATGCTTCGTCGAGAGCATAGTGGGCTATGTCATGATGAAGTGGGGCGAAAGTGTTATGCACCTATTTTGTTTCAGTGTAATAACGGTATATATTCTGTTTCTATGTACATATCGTATAACATCATCTATTTTGTTTTCTAAACAGGTGCATATTATAAAGTAATCAGCAGCAGATTACTGTGTAAACAGTAGCCGATTATTGTGTAATCGGCACTTTTTTGCAACTATATAAAAGTAAAGAGAGGCACACGCCTGCGTGTACCTCTCTTGTTATTGTAGGATATTGTTTCTTTATTATGTATGTGCTCCTGATTAGAAGAACATATATCTGTTATCTGTTATGTCAGCATTAACATAGAGTTCCTGCATGAAGTTTCCGGCAGCTTGCATTGCGCGCTGTGCCATCCGCTCCTCGTATGACTTCTGGTCATACTTCTGTCCGCGGTTTTTCTTTGCTGTTACTTGGAAGAGATATACGCCTCCGTTGCCCTTGACAGCGTTGGCAGAGAATTGTCCTACCTTTGTTGCTGCCACTGCTCCGCTGAGTGCTGGCTCTGATGTGCCTGCGATGCTTACGAAGGCTGGTGCTGCGAATGTTACCTGTGGCACTTCTACTATCTGTGCTCCTTTATCTTTTGCTGCCTTGATAGTCTTCACACCCTTTGCTTTTGCCATGAGTATCTCTGCTTTCTTGTCGTTCATTACCTCGGCCTTAACCATGTCCTTTACCATGGCATCGTCCAAGGTGCGGTAGCCTTTCTTGTGTATCTTGGTAACAACAAGTACGAGGAAACTGTCGTTGTTGCCACACTCGTAGAGTGGTGATACCTCGCCTACCTCTGCTTCGTATGCCCATTTCAATGCTTCGTGTGTACCGGAGATGTTGGCTATGATGTGTTGTGAACTTCTTACGTCTTGCAGTTCCAGTACGTGGTAGCCGTATTTCTTTGCTGACTTCTCCAAACCTTCAAGTGTCTGGTTTTCTGAAACGTACTGTGAGAACTTGTTGTATGCTTTGTTCTGTGTATCGTCAGAGAAGGCTATTCTTGTCTTTATGACGGCTGCTACGTATTTTGTCTGGAAGTTCTTACGGTCTGTTACCTTCAGTATTATGTTTCCTGAGGGTGTAGATATGTTACGCAGTTCGCCGGAGGTCATTGTGTTGAGTGCGTTGATGAACGCTTTGTTCTCTGCGTTGATGCCTGTTGCGTACTGGTACTGCTGTGTGGTCATCCACTGTTTCTCTCCTGTCTGCCCGTATTTCTTTGCTAAGGTCTCCCACTGGTTAGCGTCAGCGGTTATGGCTTTCATGATAGAGTCTGCTCTGTTGTGGGCTTCGTCAACGGTTTCTCCACCTACCTGTATTGCCTGGAACTCAACAGAGTCGGGCAGTTCTTGTTTTGAGATGAGTTTTATTACGTTGTAGGTGTTGTCCTGTGTGTTTTCTTTTACCGCTGTTGTTGCGCCTACTGCGATAGAGTCTATCTGCTGGGCTATGTCGCTTGGGAAGGCTGATTTAAGTACAGGTATTCCGAGATATGCCACAGTGCTGTTTGCCTTACGTATTATTTCTGCTGGGTCTTCTGCTGTTGTCAGTTGTGTGGCGTAATCGTTTATCTGCTTGTTGAGCGCTGTGCGGTCTTTGCTTGAGGCTTTTACCTGTACGGAAACGTATTTCAGGTCACGTGTTTCCTCATACTGTTTGAAGCGTGGCTTCAGTTCTTCGTACTTGTTTTTAAGGTCTGCATCGGTGATGGTGATGTCCTTTTCTGGTACAGATGCGTATGTGAATGCTGCCAACTGTATGTCAGCCTCTGTGTTCTCTTCTTCGAATGATTGCTTTGCCTCTATTGGATTAGAAAGGAAACATGAAGCGAGGAGTGTCTGATACTTCTGTGCGAGGGTTTGCTGACGCAGTGTTTTCTCTACGAACTGCCAGAAGTTGTATATTGGGCGATACTGTTCTGCCTGTTGTGGGCTGGTAGTCTGCACCTTTTTGTATTCGTTTATGAACTGCTTTAATGCGTTGGCGTCAAACCTTCTTGTCTGCTGGTTAACGAAAGGTGTCTGCAAGAGCATGGGGTTAGTTCCCTGATTCAGAATGTCTCTTACTTCGTCATCGGTGACAGTGAGGCCCAGTTTTTTTGCCTCGTTGGAGATAAGTGCTGATTGTACGTATGTGTTCCATACCATATCGCGCACCTGATTGATTTCTTGTTCGCTGAGGTTGTCCTTATTTTGTGTCATTTTCACAACGTCAGTGTACTCATCTACAAGTGCCTGAAATTCTTGAAAACTGATTTTTTCGCCGAGGACTTTAGCTATCTGCTGTCGTTCGTTGTTCTTTGCGGAATCGCATGAGCGTACCGCTTCTTCAGCGATGAAAGCAAAGAGGCCGAGGCCGATGATGCCGACAAGCAGGGCTCCTCTGCTTCTGATTTTTCCTAATACTGCCATTTCTGATTTTTATGTTTTAGTTTTGTTTGTTTTTTTCTTATTCATGTCATAATGACACAAAAACGGTACAAAGGTATTGTTTTTTTCTTAATTGCACAAATTTTGGGCAAGAAAAATGTGGGTGGTGGTAAATTTATCGGTAAAAGGGTGCTGATTATCCTGCTATCAGGTGCAAATTACGGTGTGATTTGTGCCTGATTACTTAGTAATAAGGTGCTGTTTCCATAATTGTCCGATTTGTCTTTATCACTGCTTGGGTTTTAGACTGCTGATAACTATCTTTGTATTATTGTGATAGTTATTCTGTTTGTCTTCTTTTTCCTTTGTTTTTTCTTTCTTGGTAGGTGAGTGATGCTTCGGCTGTTTGTTGAGGGACGTGTTGTTGTGGGTATGTGATGGTGTTATGTTATAGAATAAAGAGAGACGCAAAAAAATGTTGCGTCTCTCTTTATGTGACTCCGACAGGATTCAAACCTGTAACCTTCTGATCCGTAGTCAGATGCTCTATTCAGTTGAGCTACGGAGCCATTGCCGTGTGTTTATGCAAAAATATGTTTGTGACTCCGACAGGATTCAAACCTGTAACCTTCTG
>JALFNY010000118.1 GCA_022774105.1 Prevotella sp. | reverse complement strand
AGATGATCTCGGAAACGCAACAGAGTTTGACTCTTTCAAGATTGTAAAGAACTCAACAGGCACTGGGGTGGAATCTACTGAGGATAGTAATAACGTAAGGATTTCTTACAATGCGTCTTCAAGCAATATTACCGTTGAGGGTATGGTTCCTGAGACTGTTGAAGTATTCTCCGTTGACGGAAAACTCGTGGCATCAGCAACTGGTGCAATAGTTTCTGCGATAGGATTTGCTGACGGTTGCTATATTGTAAAGGCTGTTTCTGGTGAAAAATCTTACTTCAACAAAATCTACGTTGATTAGTAATGACGCTCACCTGATTACTCAGTTTTTAGAAAGATTTTTTCTATACTAAACTAAATATATTTATGAGACCGTGTCAGTTCATTTTTGACACGGCCTTTTTTTGTATGATGCTCGGCGTGATTTGATGCAACGTATGTTTGTTGAAGGTATTGCAGACGATGATGATTGTTGAGATGTCTATATTCAGGTGGTTGTCGAGGGAAATATTTTTATGATTTTGAGAGAAAACTGATTTGTGTATGAAATTTTCTTTGTACCTTTGTGGCCGACTAATGTTTCTGATGCTTTGAGGATTATGGAAGATAGTGAGATACATTGTATTTTGGCCACGAGAATGGGGAGTGTGAGTGTTGCTGATATGTGTCACTCTCTTGTTCTTCCTGATTCTGTGGGACGATTGTATCCTTTTCTGTTTTGCACTGATTCCTTGGTGGCTCGCAATGCGGCGTGGGTGATGACGCATTTTGATGCTGATGCTCTCCTTGTTCTGCTCCCGCATTGTGATGATATGATTGACCTTGTGATGCGAACTGATAATAGTGGGTTGCGCAGGTTGTTGCTAAACATTTTGTATCGCTTGCCGATGGATGGTGAGGCGTTGCGTACTGATTTTCTTGATTTTTGTCTTTCAGGTATGGTATCTATGGATCAGCCTCCTGGTGTGCAGTCGTTGTGTATGAAGTTGGCACACAGGATGTGTTCTTTTTATCCAGCGTTGTCAGATGAGTTTGTGCGCACGGTGATGGGTATGGAGATGTGTTATTACACTCCGGCGGTTCGTTCTGTGCGGAATAAGGTTCTCCGTGGTGTTGTAAGGTGTATGGAATAGTTGTTACGTTTAAGGTATGAGCAAGATATTGATATTGAATACGAGTCCGAGGAAGCGTGGACTTATAAGCCAGATGCTTGATGTTATGGCTGCTGAACTGCGTGCTGAGCGTCATGAGGTGACGGTTATTGATGTTTGCGGACTTGCTGTGCGTCCTTGCATAGGTTGTATGTCGTGCCGTTCATCGGGTCGTTGTGTTCTTCCTGCTGATGATGCTCAGCGTGTGTTGTCGTTCTTACAGGACAGTGATGCGCTTATTGTTGGCACTCCGTGTTATTGGGGTAACATGACGGGTCAGCTCAAGGTGCTGTTTGACCGTTGGGTGTATGGCATGATGGACGAGGCTCCGAGTGGTATGCCCAAGCCGTTGCACAAGGGTAAGAGGGCAGTCATTGTCTCCACGTGTACCACTGTCTGGCCTTTCAACCTGCTTTTCCGCCAGTCAGCGGGGGCTGTGAGGGCAGTAAGTGAGGTACTTAGATGGAGTGGTTTCCGCATTGTGGGAACGGTTCAGAAGGGTGGTACGCGCAAGCGTTCTGTTCTTACTGATGCTGAGAAGGCACGTTGTCGCAGGGTGGTAAGAAAGTTGAACAAATAGTGGGTTATATATGAAGAATATGCGTGTAGCGATAATATACAGTACGAAATATGGCACTACGGCGAAGTTCTGCGCTGCTTTGTCGTTGTGCCTTGACGGCCGTGCCGTTGTTGAGACGTTTAACCTGCGTGACGGTTGTCCTGAGGATATAGGGCGGTATGATGCCGTTGTTCTTGCTACATCGGTATATGCTGGCAAGCCTCGCAGTGAGATGGCGAAATATTGTGCTTCCAATGGTGAGACCCTTTGTGGCAGCAGGCTGTTCCTTTTTGTCTGCGGCATGGACCTTGAGCATAAGGAGCAGGACAAGGAGGCGGCTTTCCCATCGCTGTTGCGCAGCCATGCTGAGGAGACAACGTTCGTTGAGGGCGAGTTCCTGTTGCATCGTATGAACGTTGCTGAGCGTCTGCTTCTGCGAGTATTTTTTAAGGTTAAGCAGTCATTGTCACGTGACTACGCCTCCATGGCTCGTGACATAGCGTTGAGGATAGCCCCTTAACGCGCCGCCGCTCGGTACATCAGTAATAGGTATATATAATAAAAGGAAAGGAGAGTTTCATATGAAAGGAGAATACAACAGTGATAATTTTGATAACTTTGACGCCAGTACACTTGGTGGCAATGTGACGTTGGTAAACCATTTCAGACGTGTGAACGATGTTCCAAGAACCAGGTTCCATCTGGATGGATACCTTTTCATCATTGTGTTGGGGGGCGAACTGCGCATCACCATTGACAGAAAGGAGTTCCACCTGCGTCCGGGCGACCTCTTTTCTTGCTTTCCTCGCAATATGCTTGAGAATCTTTCGGCAACGGAGGATTTCGATGCGAAAATGATATACCTGTCAACGGAGTTTGCAGAGAGCATTGCCAGCAAAGTCCACATTGACTGGACGTTCGGTATGATGGTAAAGCGGCATGAGATACTTCATGCCAATGTTGACGACCTAAGGCTTCTGCAACGTTATTTTGACCTTACAAAGGACAAACTCGACGCACCAGATACCGAGTACAAGAGCCACACCGTGGAGATGCTTTTCGCCTCCATGCTCTATGAATTGTTTGACATACGCACCAAGGCTGGTGTCAAGTTGCCGCCTATGATGCAGTATTCCGCTGCTGAGAACCTATTGCAACGCTTCGTCAAGTTGCTCAACGAGCCAGGCCACGGTATGCGCAGCGTCAATGAGTATGCCGCCAGTCTGTGTGTATCGTCAAAATACTTCTCTTCCGTCTGCAAGCAACTTACGGGCAAATCTGCCAGTGCCTTGATAAACGAGGAAATCATACGCTCGGCCAAGATGATGCTTGCTGAGGAGGGGCAGAGCCTTAAGCAGATAGCCGATGCCCTTCACTTCAAGAACCAGAGCCACTTCGGAACATTCTTCCGCCGTCATGTCGGTATGTCGCCACAGCACTTCCGTGATGCCTGTCGGTGCAAAAACTGCTGACATCTATATGCTCCTTGTAGTGTGCGGTGGGCGGTAATGCGAGCGTATATGAACCTCCACGCTTTTTTTATATATATAAATTTGGGGTTATGGACGTAGGGATTATAGAGCAGTGATATATATACATCACAGCAAACGGGTGCTGATTGCAATGTAATCAGCACCCGATTACTGTGTAATCAGCACCTTTTTGCCTTGTTATCAGGCCCTATTACCTTGTAATCAGGCTTCTTTTACCATTATGCACACCTTGTGTTACAGAGAGAAGCGCATACCCTCGTGCGAGCGTATGAAGTCCACCAACCTGCGGTTCACCTTTATTCCCGGCAGTCGTGACACCATTCTCACGGGT
>JALFNY010000107.1 GCA_022774105.1 Prevotella sp. | reverse complement strand
GAGTTGTGCTATGAACTGCGGCGGATTGAGGGCTATCATAAGGGAAAGGGCAATGAAGAACACGATAAGAACTCGCATCACCACAACCTTACGACGTTCTATTTTTTCAGCAACAATGTCATCTATCTCTCCTCCTTCTACTTCTCCGTCAAGTGACTTTTTGTCTCTATATATGAGATCAAGCGTCATTGTTGAGGAGGAAGTGAGCACGAGCGATGCTAAGGTGGACATGGAGGCAGAGAGGACGAGCAGCACCACAAGGGCAATGAGTATGTCAGGAAGTGTTTCAAGCATTGAAGGTACTATGCTATCATAGGCATATTTGTGTTTTTCCACATTGAAAGCGGGTTCTGAATATAGTCTTCCAAAACCTCCGAGGAAGTAACATCCGCCAGAAACAACAAGTGCGAAGAGTGTTGATATGATTGTACCACGCTTTATTGCCGCCTCGTCCGTTATGGAATAGAACTTTCCTACCATTTGTGGTAATCCCCATGTCCCGAGTGATGTTAATACTACTACGCCAAGAAGGCTTAGTGGATTGGGACCAAACCATGATGCAAAATCCCCTGCCTGGAAGGTGGCAAAGAGCCCAGACTTATCTTCCAGATCATGTGTGGTAGGTACAGCCTCATACATTTTGCTTACAGCAGAGGCGAGACCGCCTTGGTTTTGCAGGACAACTGCTATGACAGCAGTTATGCCAAAGAGCATGATTATGCCTTGTATGAAATCGTTTATTGCCGTCGCCTTGTACCCTCCGAGTATTACATATACAGCAGTGAGGACTGCCATGATTATTGCACAGTATTCATATTGTATTCCAAAACCCATCTCAAAGAGTTTGGAAATACCCATATATACACCTGCTGTGTATGGGATTAGAAAGACAAAGGCAATGACAGAAGCCACTACACGCAGGCCTTCGTCGGCATAACGAGTGCCAAAGAAGTCCGGCATAGTGCGACTCTGTATGTATTGGGTCATTATTTTTGTTCTTCTTCCGAGGATAATCCATGCGAGTAAAGAGCCGATAATGGCATTGCCAATGCCTATCCAAGAGGCAGACATACCGTATTTCCAGCCAAACTGCCCTGCATAACCTACAAAGACAACGGCAGAGAAGTATGAGGTGCCATATGCAAAGGCTGAAAGCCATGGGCCAACCGAGCGTCCTCCAAGAACAAATCCGTCAACAGAACGAGCCTGTTTGCGTGAGTATATTCCTACCACAACGGTGATACAAAGGAATATAATGGTAAGGATAATCTTGATAAGCATATTTGTTTAGGTTTTATTGGTGTTGTTTAGAAAGCCACTTGTAACTGTGCCTGCACGGTGCTTACATCGTCACCCTGTAAGGCTTTCATAGCATCGCTCTTGATACTATATGTATATTGTGCTTGCAGACGACACTTCTTGAATATCCAGTATTGTACGCCTGCCATGAGGTTTGTTTTCTTCAGTTTTGCGTCTGTGTTGTAGTTCATGTAGTCTGCCATAGCAACGATATCGAGACCTTTATACACTGGTATGGCAGAAGATACGTATGCACCGAAACTATCGCAGTCTCCATCTTTACCACCTATCAACTCTGTGCGCACCATTGTGCAACGATTCTTGTAGTAGTCGGTGCCAGTGACCTTTGATTTCCATTCCATTCCGAATGAATATCTGTTCTGACGATATGTTTCACCAACATTGACAGTGTTGTTATAATCAGACTGTTGCAGTGCGTATCCGTATCCTTTCTGTCCTGAAACGGAGACGCGGAAGTTTGGAACGGGTTTGTATTCCAGTTTGGCAATTACATTCTTCTGATTATTTTTATCATTCTTGTTAATCTGTCCACCGTTTAATACTTCTACAACATAGCGCAACTTATTGTTAAACAGGTCACCATAGGCCATAAGACCAAGGTCACGACCGCAGGCATTGTCCATCAGAGGGTCTGCTCCACAGAGCCAGAATACTCCTTGTGACATAGGGCCTATGCTTTCAAGTACAGTTGGAGACATAGGGTTTTCCATTGACAATTCTATCTTTGATTGTCCGAAACGTAGTTTGAAGGCATTGCATGGGCGATACTCCATGTAATACTCCTGCATGGCATTATTTTTGAATTCATGCATAAAGAAGGCATAGAACTTTGGTGTTATCTCTGCTCCTACCATGAGTATCGCACGTTTCATGTCAAAGGTGTTTGTGTTTTCACCATTCTTTGGCATTGTTGCTGTATAGCCAGTCTGTGCATATCCAGTGACTTTCAGTCGTGAGGCAAGGGTATTTGCCCAATACTTTACATCCTTTTCTACTGGTTCTGCTGGTGCACTGACAAGTGTGTTGTGTTCTTCCAGAATAGCCTGGTCGGTATTACCACTACCCATTTCTGTTGTTTGTGTCTCAGCCTTGGCCATTAATGCCGTCATGAAGATAGCGGCAATGATTGTGAAGGTCTTTTTCATTTAGGTTCTTTTGTGTTGTTATTAATAGTAAATGTAGTCTCTACACCTGTTCCATTAGGTCTTTTTCTGTTATATAGTCAAGTTTCTTTAGCATTATTGCTTCCTCTGTCTTGTCGTTGTTATCTGTACGGAAAACAACTATTCCTTTTCCGTCATATAGGAATGAATACATATATTTTACTCCTACTCCTATTGATGTTATCTTTTCCACTACGTCAGCAGCTGCTCCTACCTTATTGTCAGCCAACCGTATTGCATATACATTGGTGATTGTTGCATTGATATTCTTCTCCCGCAGCACTCTGAATGCTTTTTCTGCATCGTTACAAATGATGCGGTATATGCCGAAACCGTCAGTATCTCCGAGAGTACTGACAATAATACTAATGCCGTTGTCACGCAACATTTTCAACACTCTGAGCAGTGCTCCGCTCTCGTTCTCAATGAATATAGAAAGTTGTTTTATTGTCATAACGTTATGCTTAGGTAATTAATAAAAATAGCCGTCTGGTTGTTTGTCTTGCCACTTCTTTGTAATCAAACAACCAAACGACCTTCTTTCTTTACTTATATACTGTTCTTTTGTCTATCACCCTGACAGCCTTACCCTCACTTACTGGCAAAGTTCCTTTCGGAACGAGTTTTACTATCGGCGTAAGTAGTATCTCATCTTTCAGTGCTCGAGTAATAGATTTCTGTAATGCTGTAAGTTTCTGATAATCATCAGTAAACAGTTCTTCCAGTTCTACCTCCACAGTCATATTGTCGTTGTTAGCATCTGTCGTGAGTGTTATGAGGTAATCGCTTGCCAGTTCTTTGTATTGCATCAGTATCTTCTCTATTTGTATCGGGAAGATATTTACTCCTCTCAGCACCATCATATCATCAGACCTACCCTTCATTCGGTCAAGACGTATGTGATTACGTCCACACGGACAACTGCGTCCAAGCACTCTTGTCAGGTCACGGGTACGATATCGCAGCAAAGGCATTGCCTCACGATTGATGGAAGTGAGCACCAATTCTCCTATTTCGCCATCAGGTACTGGTTCAAGTGTTTCTGGGTCCACAATTTCTACTATGTAATAGTCTTCCCAGAAGTGCAGGCCGTTTTGTTCCTTACATTCAAATCCAACGCCTGGCCCACACATCTCTGACATTCCGAAAGAGTTGTATGCTTTCACACCCATCATTTCCTCTATACGTTTCCGCTGTTCCTCAGAGTGTGGTTCTGCACCTATTGCGAGCACCTTCAGCTTTGTGTCCTTTCGTGGGTCCACGCCTTGTTCCTGCATCACTTCGTAAAGACGTGTCACATAGGATGGTACAGCGTGTACAGCAGTGGTACCAAAGTCTGTCATGAACTTTATCTGTCGTAGCGAGTTGCCTGCGGCGGCAGGGACAGTTAACATTCCCAGTCTTTCAGCACCATACTGAAAGCCCAGTCCTCCGGTAAACATACCATATCCAGAAGAGTTCTGGAAGACATCATCTGGGCGCAGTCCCACCATCCACAGGTTGCGAGCCACTTGGTTTGCCCATTCGTCAAGGTCTTTCTGGGTATGCAGTATAACGGTAGGATTACCCGTGGTTCCTGATGAAGAGTGCAGACGCACACATTCTGTGAGTGGCACTGAAGCCAGTCCGAACGGGTAAGTATCACGCAAGTCCTGCTTCGTTGTAAAGGGAATACGTCGTATGTCGTCAACACTTGTTATGTTCTCTGGTGTGACTCCCGCTTCTTCCAAGCGTTTCTTGTAAACGGGATTGTTCATACAGCGTGCTACCGTTGCTTTAAGTCTTTCCACCTGAAGGGCTTGTATCTGCTCTCTCGACATTGTCTCGAGTTCTGGGTCGAGGTATTCTGACTTCCAGTCAGGTAATGGTCTTCTATACATCGTTCCGTTATTTAATTTGCTGCTGCTCCCATATCAAACGCCTTGAGGTTAGCCTCAACCACCTTCTCACCCTTACGGGCAAAGATTGTTGCAACAGCATTGCGTAGAGCCTCTGGTGAAACAATATTAATATACTTAGCCGCCATACCCAACAACACGACGTTAGCCGAGCGCACTGAACCGGCATCCTTAGCAACTGCCTCTATATCAAGCATTACAACCTCATTCGGTAAAGCGTTTAATTCAGCAAACAGTGCCTGTTCTTCTGGGTAATTTGGTATATTGACAAAAGGTTTATTGCTTGTTACTATAACACCGTCCTCTGCGAGATACGGCACATAGCGCAATGCTTCCATAGGCTCCATGGAGATTATCACATCTGCCTTACCTTTCTGTATGAGGTCACTATAAATGGTTTCAGTGGATAAACGTAGGTTTGACTGTACGTCACCGCCACGTTGACTCATGCCGTGAACCTCAGCTTGCTTCAAGTAAAGGTCTGCCTTTGTAGCGGCCTCACCTATTATTGTAGCGACGGAGAGGATGCCTTGGCCTCCCACGCCACAGAGTATAATATCTTTTTTCATTGTCGTTAGTGTCTTTTTTTGCCTCTTTGGTTCACTTTTTAGCCTTGGCCTTTTCTCTTGCATGGCGTGCTGCCGTCTGAATACATTCACGTCTTGGTATTATGACCGATACGCCGTTGTATTCTATTTCCTCCTTTATGGTACGTGTTATTTCCTCCATGTTCTTGGGCAGTGGTACCACAACACGTACGTGCTCTGGCTCTACGCCGAGGCCGAGGCATATTGCTTCAAACTTGTTCGTTCCTGCTGAATCCTGTCCTCCGGTCATACCGGTTGTTAGGTTATCAGATATTATGACGGTTATATTTGACTTGTCATTCACGGCATCTAACAAACCGGTCATCCCAGAGTGTGTAAATGTAGAGTCTCCTATTACCGCAATGGCAGGGAACAGGCCTGCGTCAGCCGCTCCTTTTGCCATTGTTATTGATGCTCCCATATCCACACAACTTGACAATGCCTTAAAGGGTGGCAGTGCACCGAGTGTGTAACAGCCTATATCACCGAAGATACGATGGTCTGGGTATTCCTCTGCTACCTTGTTGAGAGCGGCATATACGTCACGGTGTCCGCATCCCTGACACAGTTGCGGCGGACGTCCTGCAAGGTTTTTTGCTGGTGCCAGTGTCTGCGGTGTTTCTACTCCTAACGCAGCTGCTACGCAGTCTGGTGTCAACTCACCCGTCCTTGGCAGGGTACCTGTAAGACGTCCTGTAACAATATACCCCGCACCGAGTATGGCCTTAACGCCTTCCTCTACAACAGGCTGGCCGTCTTCCACCACAAGCAGTCTCCCGCTCTCTCTTGCGAGCATCTGAATACGTTGCTCTGGCAGTGGGTATTGTGACACCTTTTCTATATTATAGAGCGCGCGTTTGTCTGCGGGCAACTGCTGAAGGGCCTCCATAACGTAGTTATAGCCTATTCCGCAGGCTACAATACCTGTTTTGTCTTCCTTGTTTCCACCGTCAGAATACTCGCTCTTGTTGAACTGTGACGTGTTACTTGCCATCAGCATAGTGTCCTGCTTACCAAGAAGGGCATCATATTTCTTACGTGCTATGCCTGGCAACAACACCCATGCGTCTGTTGAAATGTTTATGCTGTTCTCCTCTCTCGGCTCCTTCACCACCACACCAGCGCGTGAATGTGCCAATCGTGTCACCACACGCAACAGCACTGGCTCCTTGATAGCCTCTGAGAAGTCAAACGCAACGCTCATCATGTCATAGGCCTCCTGTTGTGTTGATGGCTCAAATATTGGTATAAGAGCAAATTTTCCATAGAAACGAGAATCCTGTTCGTTCTGGCTTGAGTGCATTGACGGGTCATCGGCTGCCAGAACTACAAGTCCTCCCTGCACACCGGTGATGGCACTATTGATAAAGGCATCAGCACAGACATTCATGCCCACGTGCTTCATGCACACCAATGCTCGTTTGCCTGCGTAAGACATTCCAAGCGCAGCCTCCATGGCTGTCTTCTCGTTAGTGCACCAGCGGGAGTGTATGCCACGTTCTTTTGCTAATGTGTTGCCTTGAATAAACTCTGTGATTTCTGTTGACGGAGTGCCTGGGTAGGCATACACGCCACTTAGACCTGCGTGTATAGCACCAAGGGCTATTGCCTCGTCACCAAGAAGAAGTTTCTTTTCCATTTAATTCTATTTCGTTTTATATACTGTTTAGTGTTTCGTATGTGCAGGCAGACATTCTTATATCCTGTTGCACAGTCTTCCTGCTTTTTCTGCATTAATACTTACATTATTAAGGTATGGCGGATTGGCCTTATTGTAATCAGCACTTGTTTAGTGTGTAATCAGCACCTGTTTATTCTGTAAAAAGCACCTGTTTACACTGTAATCAGCACTCTTTTACAATAGCACGACCTTACAGTCGTTTATCCGCACGCCATGTGTGTCACGACGAATGATTCATATACGTCCATGCAAAGTTACTTATTTTTCCCGTAACAGCAATGGAAATGACTAAGTTTTTACAATTTTCGTAATAAATTGTTGCATATTCCAAAGAAAAGATATACCTTTGCACTCGTAAAAAGAGCATACTTTTAAAAACATCGGACGAGATATACGCATATCCGCCTAGGTGTAATCACTCTTCCAACATGCGATAGCCGAAGGTCCGTTTGACTTGGAGATTTCAAGTGATACACTGATAAATCAATTTTTATTTATCATTTTATTCACAAGAAATTGCTGACGCTGCACCGTAAATCCGTAGCGCGTGTTATTTCACTTTTTTTTACAACAAATGAAGAAAA
>JALFNY010000099.1 GCA_022774105.1 Prevotella sp. | reverse complement strand
GAGAGGTATCTTCATGGAACAGTTCGACCAGAGTTTTCATACAGAAGCCTACGTACAGGCAGACACGGCCTACTACTATACCATAAAAAAACTATGGCATCTGATAGGAAACGTGAGGGTGAAAACCGTTGACGGACTGCGATTCAATAGTGAGGAATTATATTGGGACCAGAATCGTCACGAACTATATTCATATTGTTTCTCACGTGTAATCACTCCTGAGAGAGAACTGCAAGGAACATACTTCACCAGTGACGAGCGTATGCAGCACTATACAGTGTCGAACTCCGTTGGTTCCTTCCAAAAAGACGATGCTGATAACAATAAGGACAAAAACAACACCAAGACAGACACTATGGCAAGCGACAGTACCCCAAAGCGTGCGCCAATAGTGCCAAGAATGAGATAAACAAAAAGCAACACGGTTTGGACATACAGCTTATCATATCAATCATCATCACCATGCTGTTCTCCGCCTTTTTTTCTGGCATGGAGATAGCATACGTGTCAAGCAACAGGATGCTTGCAGAAATGACAGCAGACAACGGCAGTATCAACCACCGCATCGTGTCCTTCTTCTACAAGCACCCCAACACCTTTGTCAGCACTATGCTTGTAGGAAATAACATTGCCCTTGTCATCTACGGCATACTCATAGCAAAGTTACTTGACAACACTATTTTCCAAGGTCAGTCAGAGGCGTTCACCATGCCAGCCGACACCATAATCTCCACAATTATTGTTCTTTTCACCGGAGAGTTCCTACCCAAGACCATTTTCAAAAACAGCGCCAACACACTACTTGATTTCTTCGCCATACCCGCATGGCTGTGCTATCTGGTGCTGTTTCCTCTATCACGATTCTGCACCTTCCTGTCGCGCATAATGCTTAAAGCCTGTGGCATCAGCGTAAACAAGGAGACACCAAAAGAGGAGTTCTCCAAGGTTGACCTCGACTACCTTGTGCAGCAAAGCATAGACAAAGCAGGGAAAAAGGAAGAAATACAAGAAGAGGTACGCATCTTCCAAAACGCCCTTGAACTATCTGACACAAAGGTAAAAGACTGCATGATACCCCGCACCGAAATCAACGCCGTAGAGAAAGGTACGCCGTTGGAGGAACTAAGACAGAAGTTCATTGAAAGCGGAAGATCAAAAATAATTGTATATGAAGGAGACATAGACCACATAACAGGTTACATACACTCATCTGAACTCTTTAGAATAAAGAAAGAGTGGCACTCACATATCAGGCCGATGCAGTTTGTACCAGAGACAATGGCAGCACGCAAACTGATGCAGAACATGCTGATGCAGAAAACAAACCTCGCCGTTGTAGTGGACGAGTTCGGTGGCACAAGTGGAATCGTAGCACTGGAAGACATCGTGGAGGAAATAATAGGAGAGATAGAAGACGAACACGACATCTCCAGTTACGAATGTCGTAAGACAAACGATGGAGGATACCTCGTTTCCGCCCGACTGGAAATAGAGCGGGTAAACGAAATACTTAACCTTAACCTGCCCGAAAGCGATGACTACAAGACAGTAGGTGGACTGATACTGGACAAATACCAGAGTTTCCCAAAGTTAAACGAAGTAATAGAATTTGATGGGTGGAAATGCAAGATATTAAAGAACACTGAAACAAAGATTGAACTCGTTAAGTTCCTAAGCAACGACACTGAGAAAGAATAACCAAGAACAATCTCTCAATAATATGGAAATCATATTAATTATCGCCGTCATAATAATCCTTCTGCTGGGTATCTCTACTATCAAATCCATGCAACACAACGCCACCTTGGTAAAGGAAGGCAGTGAGCACAATGCGCAAATAGCAAGATTACAAAAGGAGATAGAGTTAACCCTCACCAACGTCAGCAATGCCAAGACAGAAAACGAAAGGCGGATAGCAGAGACAAAAGAAGAAGCAGAACACAGACTACAAGAAACTAAGCAAGAACTGAACGCCATCATCACAGAGATAAAAAACGAAAGAGAAAAGATAAAGAAAGAGAAGGACACAGCACAAGAAGAGTGTTCCAATCTAAAAGCCAACCTTGAATCCACCAGCCAACTGCTGGAGGCAGCAAGACAGCAGGCTGCAAAGGACGAGAAAAACCGTGAGGACAAATTCCAGACAGAACTGAACCTCGCACGAGAACAGATGAGAGCGCAATTCGAAAAAGAAATGAAAGAACGCTCAGAGACCCTGAAACAAGAGGCACAAGAAAGAATGGACAACCTGCGCAAGACCAATGCAGAACAGATGGAGCAGGTTGTAGGACCACTAAAAAAAGAACTGGAACAGTTGCGACAACTTGTGGATAAAAGCCATGAGGTACAGACTAAAAACACCTCTTCATTAGAAGCAAGCATAAAGGCTGTCTTTGAACATGACAAGGAGCGGGACAAAACCACACAGAACCTTGCTGAAGCCCTGAAAAACCGTGGCAAGGTACAAGGCGACTGGGGAGAAATGGTATTAGAGAACATACTGCGCGACAGCGGCCTAAGAGAAGGCGAGGAATACATAAAACAATATAACGTAAAAAATGAAAGCGGAGCAAACGAACGACCAGACATAATAGTAAAAGGCGCTGATGGCTCACGCATAATTGTTGACTCAAAAGTTTCACTCACAGCATATACAGACTATGTAGGCGCAGAGACCGATGAAGAACGCAACATCGCAGTGAAAGCCAACTATGACTCCATATGGAAACATGTATGCGAACTGGCAGACATGAAATACCATCAAGACGTAGAGAAAGCAATGCCGATAGTCCTCATGTTCGTTCCTAACGAAGGTAGTTACATCCTTGCAATGAACAAAGACCCACAACTCGGCACAAAAGCATACAGAAAAGGCGTACTCATCATAAACCCCACTAACCTCATGGTGGTACTAAGGCTGATGTTCCTTACATGGCAGAACACAAGACAAGAGAAGAACAACCGCGAGATACTCACGGCAGCAAGCAAAATCTACGAGAAATACACCACCTTCGCAGAAAGTTACATAACACTGGGCAACCAGATAAACACTGCACGCAACACATACGAGAAAGGTATGGGACAGTTACGGGAAGGAAGGGGGAACCTCTCAAAACAACTCCAAGACCTACTAAAATATGGAGTTAACCCAGTAAAGCAAATACCAGAAGAGGTAAAGCCATTGGATATAAAGGAATAACGTCGCAACACTTGTACGCGACTCTCTTAACTATACACCAAACAACCAAACAACCAAAATGTCCTGCACACAAGAAGACTTCAACACATACGGCGACGATGCTGAGGCAATGTTCTCAGTAGGGCGCAGATTCCTCCAAGGCAATGGATTAGAGAAAAGCCTTGCCAAAGCCTATGACCTCCTTTCAAAAGCAGCAGCACTCGGGCACCAAGGAGCCAAGAGACTGTTAGAAAGCATAGACATAGAAAGCATGGCAGAGGTTCACACACACCAAGAGAAGGCAGACCATGACATCAGCCCTGACCTGCAAGAGATACTGAACCACAACAAACAGTTTGTCGCAACAAAGGCATACGAGAAATATGTCACTACCAAATATCCCGACAAGAAGATAGCCATCGTCACCTGCATGGACACAAGGCTGGTGAAACTACTACCCGCCGCACTGGGACTGAAAAACGGAGATGTAAAGATAATACGCAATGCCGGAGGCACTATCACCAATCCCTTTGATTCAACCATGCGCTCACTGCTCATCGCAATATATGAGTTGGGAGTAAAAGAGGTAATGATAATCGGTCATACAGGCTGCGGTGTGCAAGGTATGGACAGTAAGGAGATGCTACATTTAATGAAAGAACGCGGGATAGACGATGAACACATCTCGCTAATGAAACACTGTGGCATTGACCTTGACACATGGCTACACGGTTTTGACGACACCGACACCGCCATACTTGAGACGGTGGACCTTGTCAGAAACCATCCATTAATGCCAAAAGACATAATAGTACGTGGTTACATCATGGACTCCACAACAGGAGAACTGACAATTAAAGGATAAAACGCCCAAATACACACCCAAGCAATGAGACTATTAGACCTGATACGAAACAGATACAGTTGCAGGACATACAGCGATAAGGCTGTAACACCGCAACAGATGGAATACATTAAGGAGTGTGTGCGTCTCGCTCCCTCTGCCGTCAACAAACAGCCATGGAGGTTCAGAATAGTAGATACCGATGAAGGACGTAAGAAGATAAGGCAGTGTTACGACCGTGAATGGTTCAAAAGCCCACAGATATATGTCATAGCCACAGTGTTGCACAATGAGGAATGGGTACGCACTGACGGTAAGGCACATGGTAACATAGACATAGCCATAGCCGTTGAACACTTGTGTCTCGCCGCCACGGAACAAGGCCTCGGCACCTGCTGGGTGTGTAACTTCAACGTAGAGAAATGCCAAGAACTCTTCTCCATACCTGAATGTGAGGAACCTGCCGTACTGATACCTATCGGTTACCCCGATGATACAACACCCACGAAGAACCGCAAGCACATAAACGAGATATGGTCACAAGCGGAATAAGCGTGACAACCATACCGCTTGGCACGAAGTGACGCCTACCAAAAGTAAGAACCGGCTATGCCCTTTTACTTGCAAAAACTAAATAACCCATAGAACAAACAACTAAACCGCTCGGCTCTGCCGCTTTGCTTGCAAAGAACTAAACAACCACCCCCTCCTTAAAAAAACAATTAAAATATCACGTATAACGTTGCATAATCCGTTTTTATTTCGTATTTTTGCACCATCATTAACCATTAACATTAACACAACCAACAGAAATGAAGAACTTAATTGAAAAAATCAACGTCGCATACGAGGCTTTCGTAAAAGACGCCAACGCACAGACAGAGTCAGGCAACAAGGCAGCAGGTGCGAGAGCACGCAAGGTTTCTCTTGAAATAGAGAAGATGATGAAGGAGTTCCGCAAAGCAAGCATAGAGGCTGCCAGATAAGGAAAGGTCCCACATTCACCACACGGTGTAAAAGGAATAGCAATTGAAGGCAAGGGTATCAATCTCCTGCCTTCATTTTTTATATTGCTGTCCGCTAAAAATCATCTAAATATCACTAATAAAATGAAGATAAAAAAGTTTTTTTATACGCTGTTTGTGACGTTGTTATGCTTTACCGCATCATGGGCACATAAACCAGCAGTATGGGATAACCCTACGACAGAGTTTGGTACGAATTATGGCGATGGATTCTTCAACACCGTCATTGATGTAACCCGTGTGGAACTGAAAAAGGATGAGACAACGATGGCTGTAAGGGTACAGTTGCGTTCCGATTATCCTGACTTTCGCTTTCAGTTTACAAAAGATACTTATCTGCTTGCTGATGGCGTGAGGTATCCTGTGGTGTCAGCAGACGGCATTGAGTTTGATAAGTACCACCTGACAGAGGCTGACGGCAAACTGGACATAGTGTTCCACTTCAAGCCTTTACCTCTCGGCACCAAGGTGTTTGACTTCATTGAGGGCGACGGTGAGCGTGCCTTTCAGATAAAGGGGCACTTGTTGTCCTTTCCTACTTTGAAATCAGGTGTCATAGAAGATGTCTTTTTAGGAGTTAATTAATCAGTTCTTTGATTACAGACCCTAATCTTCCTCGACTTAACTCTTGTGCAAAACTCAGAATCTGTTCTTTGATTACAGACCCTAATCTTCCTCGACTTAACTCTTGTGCAAAACTCAGAATCACCTACTCGTGGGCGTCCTTAGATACTTTGTCCAGACTCGAAAGACTAGATAAAAGGAGGGCGGGATAAAACTTTAGTTCGGCATAGTGACATGAGCACTTGACTAGTTT
>JALFNY010000064.1 GCA_022774105.1 Prevotella sp. | reverse complement strand
CTGTTTGCATTATAATCAGCACCTGTTTGCATTGTAATCAGTACCTGTTTGCATTGCTGTTGTGCTTTAACCCTAATCGTGCATTAGACCGCTTATAACCATATCCTCACTTATTACAATGGCTTTTCTATCCCTTTACGCTTTTCTATGCACCATCTTGTGCCCTGCTTCATCTCTCCATAGCCCGCTATGCCTTCGATGAAGCATGATACTATCTGGCACATTGATAGGCAAAAAATGAACAGAAATCTAATGAACGGTTAGGTCTAAAATCTTGATTAGGTGTCAGTGGCACTCATTCCTCTATGTCTGTCACGAGAGAGATTGCACTGACAAAACGGTGGCTAATGGTTTCGAGCATGGCAATGTTCATGCGTGTCATCGTGCTGAACGAATGTTTCCCAAACACTTTTGTTATGCTGTTCATAAACAGATGCTTCGCCTTGTGGTATGGCTTTATTACAAACGGCAGTTCCTCCGCCTCAAACCCCATACATGAAATGAGCATATTGCCCTCCACGGAGGCTATCTGCACCAGCCCTATGTATGCGAGCCATAGTCGCAACTTGTCGTAGTCAATCGCCTCTCTCTGTTCCCTGACATATTGCCCCATGGTTATTATACCCTCAATGCTTGTGTCCTTGGTCACTATGTGCTCCGTGTTCTTGATTATAATGTCAAGCAATGTCAGCGTCTCGTCAGACGTATTGTGTGAGTTCATCTCCTCCTCACGCACCTCGTCCAGTTTCTTCTGTGTCCAGTGGTTAAACAGATGAGCGTTGGAGTAGTCGAAGGGTACCTCATCCTTGCCACCATGTCTCGCCGTGATGGCTGCTGTCAGGGTGGGCGAAAAGGCTTTGTCGTCCCTCATAATCTCCGCTCCCCTTGCCACGAAACGTAGTATGTTCAGACTCGCGGCAGCGTCAACAAGTTTTCGCCATTTATGGGGTGACATGGGCAATAGCCTTGCCTCGGCCTTTGGTTGGTTGAAGGCACCGCGCTCAAGGAGGGTTATAAGGTTATGGGTTATGAATGAGTGCATGGTGAGATTGTTGGTTGTGGGGGTGTTAGGTTGCTGGTTGTGCCTCCTTCTGTCCATGTGATTGTATGTGTCAACAGTCTATGTAGCAGTGGGGCGAGATACTGTTAAGAGAGTAGTTCCTGCGCTTTCGCTAAGTCTTCGGGCGTGTCTATGCCTATGGTCTCGGTATAGGTCTCACCCACTTTGATTCTGTATCCGTTCTGCAACCACCGTAACTGCTCCAGACTCTCCGCCATTTCAAGCGAGGACTGTGGCAGAGATGTTATCTCTCTCAGCACGTCTCGCCGATAGGCATACATTCCGATGTGCTTCATAAAGGGATAGGTGTCAGACCATTCCGCTGTCTCCCTCCCACGAATAAACGGTATCACAGAGCGGCTGAAGTACATGGCAAAGCCCTTGTTGTCCACTACTATCTTCGGGGAGTTGACGTTGCTGATACGTTTCCATGCCTCTTCCCTGGTTATAGAAGCTCTGTCTGCCCCGTCAGGTACGAACCTTATGCCGAGTGTTGCAATCTGTGTCTGGCTGTCGTCAAAACATTTGCATACGGCGGCAATCTGCTCTGGCTGTATGAAAGGCTCGTCACCCTGCACGTTCACGACCACGTCATACTTCTCACCAGCAGCCTCTATCTTCTCCATCGCTTCTTCAATGCGGTCTGTTCCGCTCTTATGATCGGGAGAAGTCATCACCGCATTACCGCCCCATGAGCGCACATGGTCAAGGATGCGCTGGTCGTCGGTAGCCACCCACGCGGCATCCAACTGTTTGCTCACCTGCTCGTAAACTCTCTGTATGACACTCTTGCCGCCAAGAATGGCCAGCGGCTTGCCAGGAAAACGTGTTGACGCATAGCGCGCCGGGATAATGGCTATGTACCTCATGTCCGTATGTTGGATTTTGCGTTGATACAGTGAGGCGACAACAGAGGCAGAGTTGCACTCGTAGGATGCCGCACACCTTATTTATATAGTATAGGTGCAAAGTTAGTCATAATTATTCATTGAAGAGGCCTTTCTACTAATATTTTACAGAATAAACATAAAAAATGTTGAAGAACGGTTGTTTTTCCAAAATAAATTTGTAATTTTGAACCATAAATTATCAGTGGGAATCAGTAGCACAAATCACGTGATGCAAGGCGTATTGCCAACTTTGCACAGCGATGGCAGCCCTGTAACCCGTAATCAGCAAGCATACAAAAGAACAGTGAGATTATATCTAATACAAATTATATTATTGCTTATACCCCTTGGAGCATCGTCCCAGAAAATAGTCCTTGGCTCATGTGACACACATGACAAGGGTCATTATCAAGGCGAAATGCTTGGAGGAAAACCGCACGGAAAAGGAAGTACACGCTTTGATAACGGCGACACGTTCGAAGGAGAGTATGTAAAAGGAAAACGACAAGGACACGGCGTATATTCGTTCACTGACGGAGAACGATACGTAGGGCAGTGGTTTCAAGACCAACAGCACGGGAAAGGCATATATTATTTCTCAAATAATAACCGTTATGACGGCCTTTGGTTTCGTGATTACCAGCAGGGACACGGCGTGATGTACTATTATACCGGTGACATCTATGACGGAAACTGGGTGCAGGACAAGCGACAAGGAAAAGGAATGTACACATATAAAGGCGGAGCCTATTATGAAGGAGAGTGGAAGAACGACATGAAGTGGGGCAAAGGCTACTTCGATTGGGCGGACGGAAGCTCCTATGACGGACAGTGGGTGGAGAATAAACGCACAGGAAAAGGCATATTCAAATATGCTACGGGTGACACATACAACGGTATGTGGCGTGATGATCTGCAAAATGGACGAGGTGTTTACAAATTCCGCAACGGCGACGTGTACGAAGGCGACTATGTAAACGGAGAAAGAACAGGCGAAGGCATATTCCGATATGCCAATGGTGACAAATATACAGGCCACTTCAACGATGGAGATAAGGACGGAATGGGAACTTTTATATGGCGGAACGGCGACACATACATAGGACTATGGAAGGCAGACCGACAGAACGGACGCGGCAAACTGACAAAGAAGAACGGCGATATATATGAAGGAAACTTCAAAAACGGACTGCCTGACGGAGAAATGATAATACACTACTCTGACGACTCAAGGTTCAAAGGCACATATAAGGCTGGCAAACGCAACGGGAAAGCAATAGAAGAAAGCAAAGAAGGAGTAAGATTTGAAGGCTCGTACAAGGACGATGAACGAGACGGTGACTTCGTTGAAAAAGACAGAAACGGACAAGTCACCGCGCAAGGAACATACGAAATGGGCATGAGAAACGAGAAATAAAAATAGCAATAACCCCTAAAAAATACGGACTATGGTAATAGACACATTGGAAAACCTAAAACTTTACGTTGGTATGAATCCCCTTTTCGCTGACGTAGTGAAGTTCATCGAGGAGAATGACCTTCTCACACTCGAACCAGGAAAGCATATAATAAAAGGCAAAGACCTTTTCGTTAACATAACAACAGCAAAAGGCAAGACACCCGATGAGGCTGTTATGGAAACACATAAGGAGATGATAGACATACAGATACCACTCGATGAAGAAGAGACATACGGCTATCTGCCCCTCGAAGATATGCCAGACGACATACCATATAACGCAGAAAAAGACATAACAAAATACCCTGACCTGCCCGGAAGCAGTTATGTCACCTGCCGACCAGGCATGATGGCCATCTTCTTCCCGCAGGACGGACACGCACCTTGCATAGCAAACGCACCGGAAATAAAGAAAGCAATCTTTAAGGTCAAGGCCTGAACGTAACGGCACTGCCGACAAAACAAACCATAACAACCCACCTAACAAAAGACAATAAAATGGCAGAGACAAAGAAAGCGACAACGAAAAAGACTGCTACACCAAAGAAAACCACAACAGCAAAGCGGACTTGTGCAGCGAGAAAATGTACAAAAACCGCACAGCCACAGCATATAGGAATAGTAAAGAACGACCCATGGCTGGAGCCATTCGAAGACGCTATAAAGGGAAGGCATGAACATGCAAAGTGGATGATAGACCACTTGACAGGCAATGGCAAGAGTACTCTGGCAGACTTTGCATCAGGCTATATGTACTATGGGTTACACCGCACTAAGCAGGGAGGCTGGGTGTTTAGAGAATGGGCACCAAATGCCACTGAGATATATCTCATCGGAGACTTCAATAACTGGCAGGAAAACCCCAAATTTGCCCTGAAACGCAGTAAGAACGGGCAGGACTGGGAACTAAAACTGCCAAAGACCGCTCTCAAACACGGAGACCTTTACAAGATGCTTGTCAAGTGGGACGGTGGGCAAGGAGAACGCATACCAGCATGGGTGAGACGCGTTGTGCAGGACGAAAGCACCAAACTATTCTCTGCACAGGTGTGGGAACCAGAGAAAACTTACGTCTGGAAGAAGAAGACTTTTAAACCAAATACCGCACCATTGCTCATATATGAGTGCCACATCGGTATGGGACAAGATGCCGAGAAGGTAGGAACATACACCGAGTTTAAGGAAAATGTGCTGCCGAGAGTAATTAAAGCAGGATATAACTGCATACAGATTATGGCGATACAAGAGCATCCTTACTACGGCTCCTTCGGCTATCATGTCAGTTCTTTCTTCGCTTCATCAAGCAGATTTGGTACCCCGGAGGAGTTGAAAGAACTCATAGACACGGCTCATCAGAACGGCATAGCGGTGATAATGGACCTTGTTCACTCTCACGCCGTGAAGAACGAGAACGAGGGATTGGGCAACCTTGCGGGAGATCCAAACCAATATTTCTACCCCGGTGACCGCAGAGAGCACAACCAGTGGGACAGTTTGTGTTTCGATTATGGTAAAGATAACGTCATGCACTTCCTCCTTTCAAACTGCAAATACTGGCTGGAGGAGTTCCATTTTGATGGTTTCCGCTTTGACGGGGTAACCTCTATGCTCTATTACAACCATGGCCTCGGAGTAGATTTTGGTGGATATGGCGACTATTTCAATGGAGGACAGGACGACAACGCTATCTGTTACCTCACCCTTGCCAACCAAGTTATACATGAAGTAAATAAGAATGCCATCACGATAGCAGAGGATATGTCAGGTATGCCGGGCCTCGCCGCCAAGTTCCAAGATGGTGGTTACGGCTTTGACTACCGTCTTGCAATGGGTATTCCGGACTACTGGATAAAGACAATAAAGGAAGTTCGCGATGAGGACTGGAAGCCTTCAAGCATCTTTTGGGAAGTGAAAAACCGTCGTTCAGATGAAAAGACGGTGTCATATTGCGAGAGTCACGATCAGGCTTTGGTCGGAGACAAGACCATTATATTCCGCCTTATAGACGCAGATATGTACTGGCACTTCAAAAAAGGCGACGAAAACGGTGTCGTTCATAGAGGTATTGCGCTGCATAAGATGATAAGGCTTGTCACGGCTGCAAGCATAAATGGAGGTTATCTCAACTTCATGGGCAACGAGTTTGGCCATCCTGAGTGGATAGATTTCCCTCGTGAGGGTAATGGTTGGAGTTATAAGTACGCTCGTAGGCAGTGGAATCTTGTTGACAACAAGGAACTTTGCTATCACTACCTTGGCGATTTCGACCGCAAGATGCTTGAAGTTATTAAGAGCGAGAAGAACTTTAACAAGACGCCAGTGCAGGAAATATGGCACAATGACGGTGATCAGGTGCTGGCATTTATGCGTGGTGACCTTGTGTTTGTGTTCAACTTCTCACCTACACGTTCCTTTACAGACTATGGATTCCTTGTTCCTACGGGTTCGTATGACGTTGTTCTCAACACTGATGCCGTTGAATTTGGTGGCAATGGTCTTGCTGATGATTCAGTTATACACCTCACCAACTACGATCCTTTGTATGTAGGAGACAAGAAGGAGTGGTTGAAGTTGTACCTGCCAGCGCGTTCTGCTGTGGTACTCCGTAAGAACTAACCATTCAAATTAAATCATAGCAATGATAAATAGGTCTAAAGATAGCACCACTACTGTACGAGTAGTGTGTGCTATCATTTTTGTAATTTTCATCGTTTCATACGTCTTCACGTTTCAGGGTGATCTTCTTGCCATGACGCAGAATGTGTGGGCAAAGGGGCAGACGCACTATCATAGAGAGGTAGGAGTTGCTATAATTACGCTGATTCTCTCGCTTATAGCGTTCCTTGTCGGTATGTTCACGCGCTTACCACAACGTGTTTTCTCGTTGGTGTTCTTCCCTTCGTTCCTGCTTCTCGGCTTGTTGACGGCGGTAAGAGTATCTGGTGGCAGTGTTTACACATCTTTTTCGTGGCTCGTAGTATCACCGTTACTTTTCGTGGCGTACTTTTTTGTAGTGCGGCAGATAAGGCATTATCAGGCATTCTTTACTCCATTGCGTGGCACTTCTTTCCTTTCACACCCGTGGTGGACCAATGTTCTGCTGTTAGTATGTATGATGATTCTTACCTATTCAATGGGTAACACTGACCGTACACTCCATACACGTCTTGCGGTGGAGCGTCTTTGTCGTGAGGGACAATGGGATAAGGCTCTTGATACAGGTTTCCCTCAGTATGATAACGACTCTTCCCTCACTATGCTCCGTGCCCTTGCCCTTGCAAACACAGGCAACCTTGGTAACCGTCTCTTTGCTTATGACGTGACGGGAGGTGCCAGTTCCCTTGCGCCTCAGCCTGACCAGTCTGTCATTTTTCTCTTGGGTGACGACCGTTTGTTATGGAAAACCATAGGAGTAGTACCCAGAGACGCGTCAGAACCATTTGTTACTTTTCTTGAGCGTGAGTTGCGACGCGGCACTGTCAATCCTGCTGCTAAGGATTATCTGCTCTGTTCCTATCTGCTTGAGCGTGATTTGCCTTCGTTTGTCAATGCGCTTCCGCATTATTATGCTATTGGTGACTCTTTGCCCACTCACTATGCAGAGGCCTATGTGCTGTATTGTGAGAAATATAAGGTGAGGGATACGCTTATGTCTCAGTCTCTTGTGGCAGACTATGCTGACTTTCTTGCCGTCATGCGGTCGCAGAAATCACCCGTCCTTCGTGATGCGGCAACCCGTAAAACATACTTCGGCAGTTACTGGTATTATTATTATAAAAGTAGGAAATAACTACATCTGATGAGTAAAAAGACACTGATTATCACCGGTGGAAGTTCCGGTATCGGGCGTGCCACGGCTATTTTTTTTGCTACTCGTGGCTATAAGGTCTATGAACTGTCACGTCATGGTTCTGACGTTGATGGCATAACCCACATTGACTGTGACGTTACACGTTCTGATGACTGTCGTATGGCAGCGTCAAGGGTTATTGAAGAGGCTGGCCATATAGACGTAATGATAAGCAATGCGGGCATGGGCATCTCCGGTCCGGTGGAGTTTACCGCTTCTGATGAGGCTCACCGCCAGATGGAGGTCAATTTTTTTGGTGCGGTGAATATCACTCAGGCCGTGCTGCCCTATATGCGTCAGGCACGGGCGGGGCGTATAATCTTTGTCAGCAGTCTGGCTGCTGTGTTCTCTATACCGTTCCAGCCGTTCTATTCCGCGTCTAAATTTGCTGTCAATGGACTTGCTATGGCCTTGCGCAATGAGGTCCGTCCGTTTGGCATAAGTGTCAGTTGTCTCTTGCCAGGTGATGTAAAGACCGGTTTTACCGATGCACGTTGTAAGAGTGATATAGGTTCTGACGTATATAAAAATATGGATAAGGCTGTCAGAACTATGGAGCGTGACGAGCGTAATGGCATATCCCCTGAGCGCATGGCGCGTAAACTTTTCTCCATGGCAGAGGCCTCACGTCCCAGTGCTTTTGGCACGGTGGGGGCTGTGTATCATCTGTTTCTCTTCTTGAACAAGTTGCTTCCTGCTTCTTTAGTTTATCGTGTTGTCGGCAGAATGTATTAAGTTCTTACAGTTTTTCTCCCAAATCTGCGAGGCGTTCCACCAGCACTTCCCTTGTAAGGTTTCTCATGTCTTCCGCAGGAAGATACTGTGCAGTTTCGCCTTTCTCATCGTGTACCACTTCTGCAAGGAAGTGTATGCGTTGCAAGTCATATAACAAGGTATTTATATAACGCATGGGTAGGCCTGTGCGTTTTTTTATTTCCATGGCCGTCGGGGCCTCTTCTCCCACCCTGAAGCGTTCTTCTACCTGTGTCATTATGCGCCATGACACCTCCACACGTGAGTTAAAACTGGGTTTCTGAGGTCTTAGGCACAGAAAGTCCTCGGCGTTTTGTCGGCAGTATGATATCTCTGCGCCAACGAGACATATTATCCATGATGTCTGCATCCACAGCAGAAAGAAAGGTAAAATGGCGAAAGAACCGTATATGGCGTTATAGCTTGAAATCCATATTTGTGAGTTTATATACACCAGTTGGAACAGTTGCATTGACACACCGGCTATAACTCCCGGTATAATTGCTGACCTCAGTTTCACTTTTGTGTTGGGCATGAAGAGGTAAAGGGCGGTGAATGCGGTGGAGAGTATGACGTATGGCGACAGTTCCAGCAGCAGTGCCATCATCGGTCCTATTACAATAATGTCGTGTAACTGGTGGTTTATTGCTGCCACCCATATTGACAGACCTGTGCTCACCACTATTACTATTGGTATAAGGAACAGTAGTGCCATGTAGTCCGTGATGGTGCGGAATATGCTGCGTTGTCGTTTTACCTGCCAGATGTCGTTAAATGCTTTCTCTATGTTTGATATAAGCATCAGTACTGTCCACAACATGAATAGTAATCCAATGCCGAGGAACACGCCTTTCTGTGTGTGTCTCAGGTATGAGTTTACAAAATCTATCAGTATTTCAGCCACTTCTGGTTGTGAGGCCAGTGTGTTTGTGAACCATTTTTCTATGTATATGGAGTATCCGAATCCCCTTGCTATTGCAAATACTACCGCCATTATCGGCACTATTGCAAGCAGTGAAGAGTATGTGAGGCTGCTTGCCGTGTCGAGGACCCGTTTCTGTGAGATGTCGGCCCATAGAGCCTGAAAGAACAGTTTGGAGGTGGTTGTCAGGTCTTTTATTCTCATTGGCATAAAAAAAGAAAAAGGAAGGCAGTGCCCCTATAAGCCGGGTTCTGTGTCCCCATACCCCTTTTGTGGTGTATGGGGTGCCCTATCATTTATCTACCCCGTATGTCACCATGCGGGTTTAGCCTTTCGGCTTAGCGTTCTACCCTCCATCGTGAGGTGTAACCTGTCGGGCGGGTAGCCCTGTCATGACGATGGTTTACTTGAACTTGCAGCCTCCAGCAGGCACAGCCCGTCCGTCACCGGCCGGCTGGTGGTCTCTTACACCACCTTCTCACCCTTGCCTCCATTGCGGGAGGCGGTTGTTTTCTTCTGCCTTACACCTACTGTCGCCAGTAGCTTGTAGTTTCGCAAGTGGAGCACCCTGTGCTGCCCGGACTTTCCTCTCGCACCTGTTGCGATGCCAGCGATAGAGCCGGGACACTGCCGTCCTAATTCTTTGCAAAAGTAATAAAAAAAACTTACCGAGCCAAACTTTTGTCTCTTTTTCCTTTATTTGCCCTTTACTTTTGCTGTATGGTGCAGTGGTGGCCCCTTATGTTGCTCTTGCTCACAGCGTAGTGCATACTGTTTTTTTGCCACTACTGCGACCTCTCTGGTCGCAAACCGTGTCAACATAATAACGGGAATACCGCTGGTCATAATCTTTTCAGCAGTATTCCCGTGTGTAATCAGCACCAAGTCACGCTGTAATCAGTACCTTATTGCAATGTAATCAGCACCTGATTACGATGTGATTAGCCCCTGATTGCCGATGTATTAAAAATAATCCACGCCGTATTGACGTTTTTTTTACTCATGGAACGTTCGTCAATGAACGACAAAACAACCAAATAACGGTGGTAATATCATAACAGTTACCTTACAACTATTCCCACTTTACAGTCCGAGTAGTGCCACGGCCTCTGCCGTGAGGTAGGGTTTCACCTTGTTGTAAGGTATGCAGAAGGTTGGTCTTCCTGCCGCATAACAGGCTATTTCATAATGTGCGTAACAGAATACCAGTCCTTCCTCTGAGGGATAAGGCGTGTCAATGGGGAGCGGAATGGTATTACCCTCAATCTGTAACATATCGTTCAGTGTGGCGTTAGTAACGTTGGGGTCCTGTTCAGAGAAGTATTCCACCAGTCCTTTGCGTATCAGTGGTTGCATGGCTTTTACTGCCGAGGGTTTAAGGAACTTGTCAAACACCTTGCCGTCAGCCTTGTTGTATGTTGTGCCAGCGTTGCAAGAGGTCATTCCGTGTGCACCACCGCTATATTGATATTTCTCTATGCTGAACACGCAGTATCGCTCGGTATCATACTCTTTATCCACATCTAAGTCTATGCTGAACCTCGCTATCTCTGGTATCTCAGGCTCTTCTCCCTGTTCCTCAGCAATTTCTCTGGCGGTTTCAATCCTTATTTCATGATTTTCTGCTGACGATTCAGAAAGCAGTTTGAACGTCTGTGTGCCGTAGTATGTCACCGCTTCCTGCAAGGCAGCATCGCCCTTCTTGTATGCAGCAAAGCACCTTGTGTTACCTTCAAGGGCAAGGTAACTGTCAATGCGTTTCAGCAGGTCCTTTCTTATGGCGGCAGTCACTATATCGTTGCCTTCTGGCCATTCCACTTCAAGGCTCACCTCGCAGTATTTGTCCTGCTTCTTGTATTCGCTCTTAGTGGTGACAAGGGCTGTTGGAGCAGCCTCCACGGTGACGCTGTCAGTAACAGTAAGAGAGTCGCTGACAGTGCCAGACACGTCTGTAGCCTTCTTATTGCCACACGAAGCGACAGCGCTGACAGCCATAGCAAGGAAAAGGTAAAATGGTTTCATAATGAGATGGTTTTATGGGTTTTACGATAATATGCTATATCCGTGTACAAAGTTATGAAGAATAGTTATGTTTGCAAAATAATTTAAGATTCTTATAGAAAAATAATCATTCTCTTGTATGATTGAGAATAAAACCGTACTTTTGCACTACGTATCAACTATTCCAACGCAATGAGAAAGTGCCTGACCATATTCCTGCTGTTGCTGCAAGGCCTATGTGCCGTAGCGCAGACAACATTCTCCTACAAGGGAACAAGGATGAAGACCAATAGTAAACGGCTGTTGGTCAACGATAAAAAGACCAACGATAGCCGTTTCACCTTTCGCACGGTGAAGGAGGCACTGCGTTTTGTAGAACGTAACAACGGCAAGGACACGCGATGGACGGAGATATACATCACCCCTTCCGTCTATTGGATAGACAACCCCGACGAGGAAACGGTAAGACAGCCGGCGAAAGGTGAGAACACACCTTTCGCTATGTCTGTAAAAATGAACCGGGTGAGGCTTATCGGTCTCAGCGACAAGGCCAATGACGTGGTCCTTGCGTGTAACCGCGGACAGACACAGGGTGCAATAGGCAACTTCACTATGTTCCATTTCATAGGCAATGACATACAGGCAGAGAACATAACGTTTGGCAATTATTGCAACGTTGACCTTATATATAATAAAGACCCACGCAAGAACCGCAGCAAGAGGAAGTCCGCCATAGTGCAGGCACAACTCGTTATATGCAGTGGCGACCGCTATCTGCTGCGTAACTGCCGTTTTATCTCGCGTCTGAACCTTTGTCCTTTCGTTGGCGGAGAGCACACAGAGTTTGAGAAATGCTACTTTGAATGTACTGATGATGCACTGTGTGGAACTGGCGTTTACCGTCAATGCCAGTTCACTCTGTATAGCAGTAAGCCCTTCTATACCACAGACAAACGTAAGGGAGCGGTGTTTATAGACTGCGACATACACAGCAAGACGCAGGGAACACAATATCTTACCAAGGTCAGTGGCCCCGTAACAATGGAGAATTGCAGGTGGACCAGCGATGACCCAGCACTGCGTATAGAGTGGAATAAGCGTCCGGACCCGAAGCATCAGTGCGTGATGAGGGGCTGCACCCTTAACGGTAAGCCTCTGGAAGTGCCCACACCCACGGAGCCGTTGCCAGTAGAACTGCCGCCATTCGCCTTGCAGGTGCAGCAGAAAATAGTGCCCGGCGGTTGGACACTGGACTGCTATAAGCCAGTGGATACAGCCGACTATGACTGGATAGCAGACAACAGTAGAAGTTCATGGGGATATGATGAGGGCGTAGATGGTGCCGAAGGCTCATGGGGATTGGTGCAACTGCAGAAGGGAGCACGCATGATGTTCACACCACTTGATGAGAATGAGAAGGTGACAAGGCAGACCTGTCGCCTCACTCTGGACCCTTGCAAGGGACCAGGACAAGGCTTTGGTTCGGCTACGGGGCAGTATCTCGACATCTGTATAAAGTTCAACACACGCACATTGACGGGTTATGGCATACGTTTCATACGCACCCCAGACTATGACCACGCCGTGGAGACATACCTCGTGGAATACACAGATGGTAGGATTAGTCGCATCTGTGAGCCACAACGGTGTGATATCTTCAAGAGAGGGTGCGTTGTCAGCCTTACGGCAGAGGGTGAGAAGTTGAGTGCAACGATAGAAAATGCTAATGTAAAAGGAGCCTGCCAGAGGTTGACAGCAACCATGTCACACCCCAATGGGTACGGAGGATTCCACCTACAGCACACCGGTAGCACCGGAGCCTCTGCCACAGTGGTGAGGGAGGTGTACTTGAAATAGTTGCGTAGAGGTATTGTTGTTAAGGCGTTTAGTTAACTGTGACGCACTGCCCAACAACAAGACCACCCAACAACAAGACCATTAAATAATAAAAACGATGTTCTACCAAAAGATAATAGACTATTACTTTCCCGAAGAAATATATCGGGAACTGAGGCATATACTGCTTATTCACAGCAGGAGTGTGGCAGAGTTGGCGCGGGATATATGCCTGAAACACCCGGAAATGGGTGCCGACAGCCAGTTTGTTTATGACGCTGCCATGCTGCATGACATAGGCATAGTAATGTGTGATGCAGCAGGAATACACTGTCATGGCACCGAGCCATACATACGTCACGGTCTGCTTGGAGCGAAGATGTTGACGGATTATGCTGCGAAATACCTGCCGGACTTCGACATAACGCCATACGCAAGGGTGTGTGCAAGGCATACTGGCACAGGATTGACGGCCAAGACGATAAGGAAACAGGGTCTGCCGCTGCCAGAACAGGACCTTACGCCGGAGACGATGGAGGAGAAAATAATCTGCTATGCGGACAAGTTCTTCTCGAAAACAAAACTGGATCGCTGCAAGACCTTTGACCATGCGGAGAAGTCGTTGTCAAAGTTCGGCGAGGAAGGTGTTGCCGTATTCCGGGAATGGCACCGTATGTTCGGGTGTTAAAATATAAAAAATAGTTTGACCGTTGCCCCTTTTTTCGTACCTTTGCAGAGATGTATAACGGTTAATCCTACGTTGTATGAAATACGCAGAGTACATAAAACAGATAGAGATAGCCTCTCTATGGAATGGCAGAAAGCATATCTTATGGCAACTTGACAGGCACGTTAACATTCTAAGCGGTGTTAATGGCGTGGGTAAGAGCACCATATTGAACAAGGTTGTGACGCCATTGATTGTGTCGCACGGAGAGATTGACAATGAGAACGGCGTAAAACTAAGTGTGCATGAGGATGATGCAGACACGATACGCTTTGATGTTATAAGGTCATTTGACCGTCCTTTGATTAACGCAGAACTCACGTCACGCCTCGATTTCAAGATAGTTACAGAACTGGATCTGCAACTTTTCACGCTGCAGCGGCGCTATCTGGACTATCAGGTGAACCTCGGCAACAGGATAATAGAAATGTTGCAGAGCGGAAGACAGGATGCCCCGGTCTTGGCGCAACAGTTGTCAGAGAACAAAAAACAGTTCCATGACATTGTGGACAGCCTGTTTGAAGACACCAAGAAGACCATTATCAGGACGGAAAACGAGATACGTTTCATGCAGATGGGCGAGACATTGATGCCTTATCAGTTGTCAAGCGGCGAGAAACAGATGCTGGTGATACTGCTGACGGTGCTTGTGGAGGACCATCAGCCATACGTGCTGTTCATGGACGAGCCAGAGGTAAGCCTGCACATAGAATGGCAAAAAAGGCTTATCAACATCATCATGCAACTCAATCCCAATGTGCAGGTGATACTAACAACACACTCTCCCGCTGTGATAATGGACGGATGGACAGACAGGGTGACAGAGGTAAGTGAGATAGAGGTGTGAGACACAAATGTAATCAGCACCTGATTACTAAGTAATTGGTATCTGATTGCAATATAATCAGCACCTGATAACAGTGTAATCAGCACCTGATAGCAAGAACATCGTTCACGCCACCAGAAGCCAAGAATCCCAAACCGTGAATCCAGAGAAAACGTATATGCCATTAACTGACTACATATCAAGCGACTATGTTAATGCGGCAAACAAACTGAAAGGTAAAAATGCACGCAGAAGGATTGTGGCATACGTGGAGAGTTATGACGACATACTCTTCTGGCGCATGGTGCTCAGCCACTTTGAGGACGAGACACGTTACTTTGAGGTGATGCTGCCAAGCCGCACAACACTTAGCAAAGGCAAGAGACAGGCATTGCTGTCAATAATGCAGCAGGGTGCAGGAAACAGCATGATAGCCTGTGTGGACGCTGACTATGACTACCTGATACAGGGCATGTCATACCAGTCAGAATTCATGCTGAATAACCCTTACGTGGTGCATACATACGTATATGCCATAGAAAACTACCAGTGCTACGCACAATCACTGCACAATGTCTGCGTGATGTCAACGCTCAACGACCACTCGCTGTTTGACTTTGAGACGTTCCTTGCAGAATATAGCAAGGCAATATTCCCACTGTTTGTGTGGAGTATAATGCTATACAGAAAAAGAGAATACTCCAGATTCAGCATAACAGACTTCAACAGGACAGTAGAAATAAGGCACTCACGCATACAGGAACTGATGGGTAACATGGAAAGAGTACGCCATAAAGTACGCATAAGGATAAACGAACTGCGGAAAATATACCCCGACAGGAAAGAGGAATACCTTAAAACAAAAGAGGATATACTACGGTTAGGAGTGACACCAGAGACAACGTATCTGTATATACACGGTCACCACCTGTTTGACTGCGTAGTGGCACCAACAGTACAAACCGTGTGTGACGAACTGAGAAGGGAGAGAGAAAGGGAGATAAGGCACAACGCACAGCACGTAGTGCAGTTACAGAACGAGTTGGCAGCCTATAATAAACTGCAAAGTGACATACCGTCAATGCTCAAAAAGAACATGGGTTACACTACTTCTGCACCATACAAGAGAATACTTAACGATGTGGAAAGGATATTAAACGGCAACAATGAACCGGCATGACAACCCTTTCTACATATATACAAAAGCAAACAACAATGATAGATTTCACATTTTATTCCCCAACAGAGTTCGTGTTCGGTAAAGGCACGGAGGAAAAAACAGGACAACTGGCAAGAAGATACGGAGCAAGGAAGGCATTGGTGATATACGGCGGAGGCAGTGCCGTGAAGAGCGGGCTACTTGATCGCGTTGTCAAAGCCTTGGAAGAACAAGGCATACACACGTTAACAATGGGCGGAGTAAGGCCAAATCCCACAGACGGGAAGGTGTATGAAGGCATAGAAAAGGTAAAGAACGAGGGCTTGGACTTCATCGTTGCCGTTGGCGGCGGCTCAGTAATAGACACCGCAAAGGCCATAGCCTGTGGCGTAAAGTATGCAGGTGACTTCTGGGATTTCTTCATAGGAAAAGCCAAAGTGGACGAGGCACTGCCAGTAGGAGTAGTGCTAACAATACCAGCCGCAGGCTCAGAAGGCTCAGGAAACGCTGTAATAACAAAAGAATCAACACAACAGAAACTGGGCATCAAGCAACCAATGACGCTTCGCCCGAAGTTCGCAATCATGAACCCGGCACTTACCATGACCCTGCCAGCATGGCATACAGCATCAGGAATATGCGACATGATGATACACATACTTGAACGTTACTTCACAAACACAGAGAATACGGAGGTAGGTGACCGTATGTGCGAGGGAGTATTAATGGCTATCATCAACGAAGGACGCAAGGTAATGGCAAACCCCGAGGACTATGACGCAAGGGCAAACATCATGTGGAGTGGCATGGTGGCACACAACGGAACCTGTGGAGTAGGCTGCGAAGAAGACTGGAGCAGTCACCAACTGGAACACGAAGTAAGCGCAATGTATGACGTTACGCACGGAGCAGGACTGGCAGTGATAACCCCTGCATACATGACCTTTATGGCAAAGCACCACCCAAAACGCATAGCACAGTTCGCAGAACGTGTGATGGGCGTGGCAAAAGACTATGGTGACGAAGAGGAAAAGGCACTGGAAGGCATAAGACTATTCAAGGACTTCCTGCACAATGACCTCAAATTGCCTGTTACCTTCAAACAATTAGGCATAGAAAATCCAGACATTCCTGAGATGGTAAGACGCCTGCACGTAAACAAAGGCAATAAGTTCGGCTTCTTCTATCCTATCACTCCAGAGGTAAGCGAGGCCATATACCAACTTGGGATGTAATCACGAGGCCTCACTATGACAACCCCTTACAAGGAAATGAGCAGGTGAGGCCGACAAACATCAATTCTTAATGGACAATAACCAACAGACGACTCAGGAGACACCACAGGCGGAGTCTCCAAAGAACCAGCCACAAAAGGCAAGGACATCACGAAAGACAGCAGCGAAACAGACGGCAGATAAAGGTGAGACAACTAAGAAAACACTACGTAAACCACGCTCAGCAAAGGCTGTGAAGACTGCAAAGAAAAGCGAAGAAACAAAAGTAACGGAAAGCGTAACAGCAGAGATAGCAGCGGCAACAGAAGCGGAACAGACCCAGATAGCAGTGCCGCAGCAGGAGGAAAAACCGCTGTCAGAAAGGCAGGAGGAGCAAAACACGCCCCAAAACACATCAGAACAGGCGGAAAGTACACGTCAGGCAAATGCCAAGCAGGAGCAGAAAGTACCACCGTTACCATCTATCCAGATAAGGAACATTGTTGAACTGATGCAGGCACCGATGCGAAACATCGTGCTAACAGACCAACAAATACAGCAACTTACATTGCAAGAGATAGATAAACGCCACAGGTTCCTCGAAGAAACACTTGTAAGTGTGCTTGACTATGACGTGGTAATAAGCGATACAAACATCTGGCTTGAACTGCTTGTAGGCTACACTTCAAGTCATTCTGACCCCAGATACAATGCCAGATTGCAGTTTGAAAGACAGTTAGAATTTATCTCCAAGTTGACACAATACCGTGGAGGACGATTCATAATGATGGGGGAGACCTACGAAGAGATAGACCGTTTCGCCTCAATGCAGGACCCAGCAAACCACCGTGATGCTGACTTTACAGACAATATAGTGTGCCTTAACACCGCAGCCCGTTTGGCAAAGCGGCTCATTCTTGCGCAACAACGTGAGAACAGACTGCGTATTGACGGTATAGGAGCAGAGTCACACCACGCCTCTTTTGCTGACCCTGCGATAATAAGAAAGGTTGTTGACCTATTCGCAGCAGGCAAGAAGGTGTTACTTTTGACCAATGACGCCTCCGTAGCAATAAGAACTATGGGGATATGTGATGACCTGCAACGACATAATAACATATCTGACGAGGTGTGGGATGAGCGATATGCACCGCTGAGGCCAATGGTTTTCACCTTTGATGACCTAAAACAACTGGACTTCTATACCCGACAATACCATTACATACAGATGGCAGCAGGGGCACAGTGGATGCAGGACATAGAGCCAAAGATAAGGCGTGAGCGTCCAGAAGCACTCACATTGTGGTTGGAAGCCTTCCGGCCAGGAGATAAACACCGTAATGATAACCTCTTCACGGAGACGGAAAAGCAACAGGTACAGAAACAACAACAGCAGCGAAAACAGCAGGAACAGCAGAGCAGACAGCAGGAACAGAAGAAGAAACAAGTGCAGCAGAAGCAGCAACAGCAAAGAAAACAGCAGGAGCAAGCGGACTTACAAAAGTCAGATAACGCACCCGCACCCGTGAAGGAGGAACCTGTTGCCGCTCCCGTCAGCGTTCCGCCAGAGCCAAAAGACAATGATACTGTCGCAGGAAACGATAAGAAGAACGAGACCAAACAAGGTTCTCGCACACGGCGTAAACCACAGAGAACACGTAAATCAAACGCTGAAAAAACAGTAGAGACACCCGAAAAGGCGGATAAAGTGTGATAAATTCACGAATTATTAAAAATAATCTGCCTAAAATTTGGTAGAATAAAAAAAAACTACTACCTTTGCACCGCAATTAGGAAATGACACTCTTAAACGGTGCGTTAGTTCAGTTGGTTAGAATGCCAGCCTGTCACGCTGGAGGTCACGGGTCCGAGTCCCGTACGCACCGCCAACATTTCCTGATAGCATGGTGCGTTAGTTCAGTTGGTTAGAATGCCAGCCTGTCACGCTGGAGGTCACGGGTCCGAGTCCCGTACGCACCGCTGAACGTAATAAAGAGAATCTGATGAAGCAATTTCATCAGGTTCTCTTCGTTTTATACAGTTGCTAATTTTTGGGTGAGATGCCCCAAAATATTTGAGGTGCAAGCCTACACTTTTGTCAGAGTGTATGTATAGTACTTGTCGGTCACGGTGAGACTGGTCCTCTTTATGTAGCCTTGCATTGCATAATCATCATAATACTTGTCGTCAGAGTAATTCTGGATAGAATGTCCTGTGCTATCATCGTACACGTAGGTGCATACCTTACTATTATATACTTTTGTCGAATTAGGGTAGTAAACGGTAATGGAGCATTGGTTACCACTGGTAATCTTGACAACTACCATGTAGTTATTACCGTTTTTGCCCTTCCACTCCGTACCTACAAGTGAATTAGTTTGTGATGCGGGTTCTCATCGCTGGAGCATGCTGTAATGCTAAAACACATCATAATGGCCATCAGAGCCATACCGATAATTCTAAAAGTCTTCATTGTCTTTAATGTCTTTATATTGATATTTTGATGAGATAGATTTAGTCCAAAGTGCAGGAGGTGAGACAATAAAGAAGTAATGCAGAATTAATCATTTCTGTTTATCCTTGCAAGTGTTATGTCAGAAAACTTGCGGCGAGTGAGTTTTTATTCTTAATCATCTCTCCTCCGCAGAAATGGAATATGCCGCAAGAAGGGCAATTAAGTGCTGATTACATATCAATCAGTTGCTGATTATCGCGTGAACAGGTGCTGATTGCCAAAGCACCCACGCCCTTGCAGATGTTATATGGGCAGATTGCTACGTAAACTCATGTGCCAGAAGGTACGGCAGGGCTATGATAATACGTTATTTCATCATGCGTATGCAGATGTTACGAAATTGATAAAAAATGCAAATCGGAGGGATAATTAAGGAAAATTTGTTGTTCATTATTTGCTGTACCAAATAATTTGTGTATCTTTGCAGCAACAAAATCCAGTAGGAGAAGAAAACTATAATAATATAAAATCATTACTAACACCAAAACACAAAAGCATTATGAACAAGAAATTCATTTGTACCGTTTGCGGTTACATCTACGAGGGACCAACCCCACCAGAGCAGTGTCCACAGTGTAGAGTTCCAGGTTCAAAGTTCAAGGAACTTGATGAGACTGCTGGCGGCATACAGTTTGTACAGGAACACGTTATCGGCATTGCTAAGGAATATGGCGTTGACGAGGAAATGATAAATGACCTTAACGCGCATTTCAACGGTGAGTGCACGGAGGTAGGTATGTATCTTGCCATGAGTCGTCAGGCAGACCGTGAGGGATATCCAGAGGTAGCAGAGGCTTTCAAGCGCTACGCATGGGAAGAGGCAGAGCACGCAGCAAAGTTTGCAGAGTTGCTCGGTGACGTAGTATGGGACACCAAGACCAATCTTGAGAAGCGCATGAACGCTGAGGCAGGTGCTTGTGAGGACAAGTTCCGCATTGCAAAGAACGCAAAGGCCAAGAACTGGGACGCTATACACGATACAGTTCACGAGATGGCAAAGGACGAGGCACGCCACGGTAAGGGCTTCGAAGGTCTTTACAACCGTTATTTCAAGTAATACTGTAGTTTAGTTTTACAGGCGTTTTGCAGTCTTGCATACGGTTAGGACAGACGGAATAGACGGAGGTCAACCGTTGCCGGGAGGAGAATTATGCTGCGTGTACGACCAATAATTTAGTTGTCAGCGCAACGCAAGGCTACCTGTCATACCAGCAGGGGCAGGCTTCTGCCGGAAGAAACAGCAAAGCAGTCTGGATAGTGAACTACTAAAAAGCAAAACGAGTGAAAAGGGTAATACCTATTGTAATTATAGTATCTATCATCATCGTCTCTGCTCTACGCGCCTGCTGGAGTGGAGACGATGACGTTTCAGAGGATAACAACAAGGCAGTGGTGCAGATACCGATAGACAAGGCGTTGCAGTCACGCACCGATTCGTTCATAACAGCGCAGAAAACGGTAGGTACCCTCGGCCTGATGATATACGACATAACGGCACGACGCAACATATACTCCTATCACTCAGATGTGGCGATGCGCCCGGCATCATGTATGAAACTGCTTACCTGCATAGCAGCCATGAGCAAGTTTGGTACTAACTACAAGTACAGGACGAGGCTATACACTACGGGCAGAGTGCAGGGTGACACGCTGTCGGGTGACATAATACTAAAAACACAGTTTGATCCGTTCTTCAACAGGGACAGCCTGCGAAACATTCTGTCTGCACTAAAAGACAAAGGCATAAAGGCCGTAAAGGGAAGAGTGATTCTTGACATGGCTTTCACAGAGCCAATGGACCATGAACAACACTGGACACCGGGTGACTTAAAGGTCAGCAGAATGGGGCTGATATACCACGGTTATCATAAGATGCGCATGGAGACACTCTACGCCTTACAGTCTGTAGCTGGCATCAGTGTGAGAAAAGACAGCATACGCTTCGGCAGACTGTCGCCAAAGACGGCAACGATGATAGGGGAGATAACGACACCGCTGCACGCACCAGTAGAGAAAGCCCTGAAAAACTCATCGAATATAAACGCCGAGTCGCTGTTATACCCACTGGGTTACACTGTAAGCACGAAGGGAAACTTCCGTGCTAACGGCATCAAGGCATTACGTGATTTTGTAAAAGGGGAACTTGGTATGGAGCCAGCAAAGGTGTGTAACATAGAGGACGGCTGTGGGCTATGCCCAGATGACAGACTATCGCCAGAACTGCTGATAGCCCTGCTTGACTATACCTATCGCCATCCGCACATATACAGGGAGGTAATGGCGTGTCTTCCGCTGTCAGGCACTGACGGAACGCTATATGATCGTCTGAGAAAGCCAAACGTGTTAGGCAAGATAAAGGCAAAAACAGGCACCTTGACACGTGAGGGCGGCATCAGCACACTATCTGGTTACTACACGGGTAACGACGGACACCTCATTGCCTTTGCCATAATGAACAACGAATGTCCCGTGCTTGACGGAAGATGGTGGCAGGATAGGTTTTGCGAAAGGGTGCTGTTGCCGAAACAGAAATAGGCTATACAGGGGACGAATAACGTCAATATACAGTATGCTAACAAGGGCGTTCTCCTATTGTAGCGTATCAATTCTGTATTTTTCTCCGTCCCATCTCATCCTCCTTTGCACCAGAATGTCCTGCAGCAGGCGTTTGTCCTCACTTGAAAGCATAGGCACATTAAGTTTTAGGACTATGGTGTCAGCGTTTTCAAGACGTGCCTCCACCATACGGAATTCTATCAGTGAGGTGCGGTTAGCAAACTCTTTATCGCTCATTGTGTCAGGCCTGTTAAGCAGGGGTACATCAGTCCAGTCAACGTCTGACACCTTTTCCCATACCTTATTATATATAGAGGCAACGGTTTCACGCTCTGGGGCAGAGACGGTTTGCAACAGGCAGTAAAGACTGTCACCGCTAACAGTAGCCAGACGAGCCATTTCTACGGTCATGGTACTATCTATATTGACCGTCATGCAGGCTGCTTCCAGACTGTCAAGGCTCACGGAACAGTTAAAGACAGAGCGCAACACCGCTGACGTGGAGGTGTCAACCTGTTTTAACTTGACTAACTCCACACGCTGTTCCTGCGTGAGATAAGGGAACAAACTGTCTGGCATACTCATGAACATATCGCCAACAGTCTGAGCATTGGCACTTACCATGACGACAGATAGTATGAATGTGATGATTTTCTTACACATGATTTATTTCTTTACCTTCTTCTTCATCAGACTGTAAGCATTGTATAACCCCAGTTCTCCGGCCTTGCTGAAATCTACCTTTGCCTGTGAAGCCTTGCCTGACAGTAGGCATACCAAACCACGGTTGTAGTAGGCGTAAGCCATGCGAGGGTCTATATTCAGTGCTTTGTTAAACAGTTCCAAGGCTTTGTCGTATTCATTCATGCGGGCACAGAACGTTGCATAGCAGTAGATTATGTAGGCATTACGTTTCTCCTGCTCATAGAGTTTTGCGAAATCGCTCATCACTCCTGCCTTGCGCAGGTCTGACTCCTGTGGCGTAAGGCCCTTCTCATATTCCACAGACATGGCTCCACATACCGCACGTTGCCATAGGGCGATGGAGGAGGAAGGCTCTATCTGCATGTAATTGTCTATATCTTTCAACGCCTCCTGATAGTTCTGAGCGGATGAATAGGCCACAGACCGAAGCAGAAGCATGGCTGCCGCCTCGCTGGTATCCTTCGTCTTGCTGATTGATTCGGATAATCTGTCAACGGCATCATCTGTAAGTATGCCGGTGGTTTCACCCACAATACCCAGTGATGGAACGCTGAAACCATACTGTTTAGACAACTCTGACAGCCTCATGCGGAATGTTTCTACCTCTAAATCGAAGAATTTGTTATTGGAAATAGCATCGTCTCGCGCCCCTATCACCATGGCTATATAAGGCTGATAACGTTCTTCCACCTGACGATTCTGCACACGCCCGCGGTATTCGCTTTTATATTCCTGTCTATTCTCAACCTCATCGTCAACAACTGGTTGGTTATACTTCTCCGGGTCGATGTCACTCATCTTGCGGGCAGCAGTTATTTGGTTGGCATTCCACCTGTGCTGTATGCCGAGATGCTTGTTCATCTGCGCCTTAAGTATGCGGAATTCATCTTGTTCTGCCTTTGCTATCATACCTAACTTGCGGTAACACTCAGCCCGATAATGCAGACCTGTCCAGAAGTTTGGGAATTTTTCTATCACCTTTGAGTAGTCGCGTATTGCGCCTTTGAGGTCTCCTGTGCGGTCAAGCAGTGTGGCACGGTTGAACAATGCCATTACATTGTCTGGCTCAAAGGTAAGAACGTAGTCGAAATCCTCTATCGCTCTGTTGTCATCACCGACCCGTTGTCTAAGCAATCCGCGGTTATAATGGGCGAGAAAACTATTTGGGTCTCGCTCTAATGCTTCGTCATAGTCGCTCATTGCGCCACGGAGGTTGTTTAGCCTTAGCCTTGCCAACGCTCTGTTTATTAGGCTTCCAACGTCTTTTGGCTTCAAATGCAGAGCCTTAGAGAAGTACAAGTCCGCATCTTTCCACCGTTCTTTATGTAGTGCGAGGTTTGCTCTTATACGCCAGGCATTGGCATTAAAGGAATCTACTTGCAGGCTTTTCTCTATCCATTGCTCTGCGGCCAGTGTGTCTTTTGTGTTTAGATATACTTCGGCTTTCAGCAGATAGGGTGGTGCATAGTTCTTCCAACGGGAGAGAATGGTGTCCAGTTGCAGTAGTGCTTTGTCGTAGTTCTTCTGCTCCATGTGGCAGGCGGCGCGATTATACCAGTAGTTTCGATTGTCTGGTTCAAGTGATATGGCTTTGGTGTAGTCTTCTATTGCACCGTCATATTGTTCTAATCTTATTCTTGAGATGCCACGAAGATCATATAATCCTGTGATATAGGGATTGAGTTCTATTGCTTTTGTGGCATCGGCTTCTGCTCCGTTCCAGTCTTCGAGATAGTATTTTGCGATGGCTCGGAGTTGCCATGGTTCCCAGAGATATGGTTTTTTGGATATGGCTTGGTTGAAGTACTGTATTGATAGTACGTAGTCTTCATAGTGAAGTGCTACTCTTCCGTTGAGAATCAGGCGGTCAATCTTGTATTGGGCGTATGTGGATAGGGAATGAAGGCAGAGTAATACCCCCACCCACAGCGCCTTCATACATTGGTATCTCAGAAGTTTCGCAAGCTTATTATTATCCTGAAGTATTTTCAAATGGTTTTGTTCGTTGTTGGACCTGTTATTTTATATGTGGCAGTTTTACTTTATATGCGCAGCGGAATTTGCCGTTTAGCAGTGCGCGTAGTTTTGATTTGATGAGTTGTTTGCGCAGTGGTGAGAGTCTGTCAACAAACATTTTTCCGTCAAGGTGGTCGAATTCGTGCTGCATTACGCGTGCAAGGTAGCCTTCAATCCATTCTTCGTGTTCATTGAAGTCTTCGTCCATATATTTTACTCGTATGCGTGTTGGGCGCACAACTCTTTCGTGTATGGCTGGTAGTGACAGGCATCCTTCTTCTGATGATGCTGTTTCTGTGTTGTCATATTCTTCTATGTGTGCGTTGATGAATACTTTTCTGAAGCCTTCATACTCTGGCATATCCTCTTTAAGTACGTCAAGGTCTATTACTACGAGCCTTATGTCGCGTCCTATTTGGGGTGCTGCCAGACCTATTCCTTCGCTGTCTGCAAGGGTGTCCCACATGTCTTCTATTAGTGTGTTTAACTCAGGATAGGTGTTGTCTATGTCTTGTGCTATCTTTCTCAGCACTGGCTGACCGTATGTATATATTGGTAGTATCATGTATGTTGTGTTCTGTTCTTTTTTTATTGGTGCTTGCTCGTGTTGTGATGTGTGTTTTTTGTGTGTGTTATGGCATTGGTGGTAGGTTGTTGTATGGGCACTTTCTTGATAGATAGTCTTGCAGTATGATTGTTGCTGAGATTCTGTCAACCAGTGCTTTGTCTTGTCTTGCTTTTTTCTTCAGTCCTGCATCGAGCATGGTTCTGTGTGCCATTACTGAGGTAAACCTTTCGTCATATCCTTCTATTGGTATTTCGGGGTGTGCCTTACGCCATTTTTCTTCGAATTGTTTTACTCGTTGCAGGTTTTCTGATGGTCGTCCATCGGGTTGTATTGGTTCTCCTATGATGATGCGTTCTACTTCTTCTCGTTTTACGTATTCGTTGAGATATGGCATCAATTGCTTGGTGTCAAGGGTATCAAGTGCACCGGGCACTATCTGCAACGTGTCTGTTACAGCGAGCCCGGTGCGTTTTTTTCCGTAATCTATTGCTAAGATGCGTGCCATTGTCTGTCGCTTCCTTATCTTCTTTTACTGCTTCATGAGCAGCCAAGCGTCAGGGTAAGCGGAGCGCAGTGAGTTGCGACTCTCTATGGCATTGGCTTTTGAATCGAATGTAGAGGCTACTACTCTGTACATATTGCGTTCTGAGTTGTATGCTACTTGTGCGTTGTAACCTGCTTTGTTAAGTGTGTTTTGCAGTCCTTCTGCATTGGCGCGTACGCCGAATGAGCCTACTACTACTGAGTATGCTTTTAGTCCTGCGCCGTTTACTACGGTGAGGTTCTCTGAGCGTACGGGCACGTTGTCATTGTTATCTGTCACTGTGCTTTGTGCAGGTGCTTCCACCAGCGGTGTTACTACTGGTGCTTGTTGTGTCTGCTCTGGTGCCAGTTGTGTCTGCTCTGGTGCTTGTTGTGCTTGTGTTTGCTGTGCTGCTTCTTGTGCCTTTGCTTTTTCATAGGCTTTTCTGTATGCACTTTCTTTTGAAGAACCACACGATGTGAAGGCTATGGATGCGCATAGTGCTGCGCAGATCATTACATATTTTCTCATTATAAACAGTGTTAATAATTAGTATTTGCGTTAAACTGTGCCACAAAGGTAATAAAAAAAATATAGGTTTTGTTGGTTTTCGCTATTTTTAACACAAATATTTCTGCTTTTCAATCATTTTTTTACTACATTTGCACATAAATATAGTGAACAACATTCTTAACCCTTAAAACATTATTAGTATGAAAGCATTAGGTTACATTGGCGCTATCATCGGCGGAGCCGTTGCAGGCGCGACAGCAGCACTCCTTTTTGCACCGGAAAAAGGTTCTGAGACACGTTCTAAGATACAGGAGGCTGTAAAGGATTTCTGTGAGAAGCATGACATAAAGCTCTCCTGCAAGCAGATGAAAGAGATTGCTGACGACATAGAATAGTCTTGTCATCAGTTCAGCGTATGCTATAAACTGTAAGCCACATGGACGTTGGCACGGTGCCTGCGCCATGTGGCTTATGCGTTATATTTACTGTTTAATTTTTTATTACGTATAATTTAACCCGTGCGGCCGCTATGTTGTCAAATGATGAAAACATCGAACGTATTGCTGACTTTGTTGAGGAGGCAAAGCAATGGTTTGTTCTTCGGAAGGAATACACCAAACTTGACGTGATAGAGAAGGTGGTGAGGGTTCTATCTACTCTTACCATTGCCTTTGTGATAGCGCTTCTCATGCTACTGGCGCTGATATATCTCTCATTCGCCGTGGCATACTTCCTTGCGGAGGTGCTCCACTCTATGTCGCTGGCTTTTCTCTCTGTCTGCCTGGCATACGTTGTCTTGCTGGGCATAGTGGTGCTGAAACGTCACTCGTGGATAGAGCGTCCGATGGTGAGATTTCTTATCAGCATATTTAAGGACGACGCTAACGGGCAATAACATCTCACCGCCATGCAGAAGAGAATGAATAATGTTTCCCCGCAGGTGTGCATAGACTCTTTGGAGGCTTTGTGTGCACGTAAGGAGCAGTTAAGGGAAGAACTCGACACCGCCGAGGAGCGTGTGGCGGGTATCTGGCATGATATGTTCAGGCAGCCTACGGCAGAGGAGATGAGTTCTCCTACCAAGCGACTGATGGCTACCTTAACCTCGGCATCGGCACTGATAGACGGTGCCTTGCTTGGTTGGAAGTTGTACCGTCGTCTGGGAGGAACGGTGAGTCTGTTCAGAAGAAAAAAGAAGTAGGGTGGGGGCGTATGCCTACGTTGTAAATAAGGACTGGTTATTAGACCGTAGATATTTATTTTTACCTTGTTACAGTGGTTTTTCTGTTTCATTACGCTCCTTTTTGTATAGTCTTGTGCCTTGCTTCATTTTTTCATGGCTCGTTATATCTTTGTTGAGGTGTGGCGTAGTATGGCACACAGACGTATGTATCTGATTGAAATCTAATTCCCGCCATCTTGTAAAAAGGTGCTGATTACACTGTGAAAGAGTGCTTTTCGCTGTGTAATCAGCACCTTTTCGCAGTGTAATCAGCACCTTATTGCTATTTCGTATGTCATTGGACGTTTTACGGCAGGCATTGCTGACTGTGGGTATCACGCAGGTCTTGCTCTGGGGTTAATGTTGCTGTTGTCGGTCAGTCATTGTCTTTAAGGTAGCGTTTTTTCCATTCTTCATAGAAGTATGGTATGTCATACATCTGTATTCCGTCACGGTCTATGAAGAGTTGTGTGGTAGTTCCTTTGCAGCATAGCACGTTGTCACGCTCGCGGTAGATCTCGTATTGATAGTCGAGGCGTGCCCCGCGCTTGGGGACATAGATGGTGTGTATCACCGCCACGTCGTTCATCTCAAGCGGAGCGAGGCATTTTACCTGTATGTCATATATCGGCGCGTAGATGCCAGTGTCCTGCATTGTCTTGTAATCACAGCCGGGGAAGTGACGGCCGAATGATTCGCGGCCGTCCTCAAAGTATTTTACGTATGTGCCGTGCCATACGCGTCGCATGGAGTCTATCTCACTGAATTTTACCTGTATGCGGCAGATGTCGTGGATTTCTTTCATGTGTGGCGGTGTTGGAATGATGGGGTAGGCACCGTTTTATTTGAATGTAGTGTCTGTGACGTTGGCTCCGAACTGGTAGTTAGAGAATTTGTACTCGGTGTAGTTCCCTTTTTTCTCGTTCATGCGCAGTGTGCGCAGTTCTGAGGTTTTGCTGTCAATGACAAGCACGAAGGAGGTGAACATCTGCCTCTTTGTGTTTTTCTTGTCCATGACAGGTGTTATGGTGAGCACTACGTTGTTGCCGTTTTTGCTTATCTCTACGTCGCTGTTCTTTGTTAGGTCTATGCTTCCACCGGTGAAGATGCTTTCAAGCACGTTCTGGAATGTTTTGAATTGTGCGTTCTGCGTGCTGTTGGTCTTGAACTTTCTGCCCCCAATGGTCATGGTGAAGTTTGTTCCGTTCATCAGTAGGGCGTCCTTGCCTTTGTTGAATGTGATGAGTACCTTGTTAGGTTTCTTTACGTAGAAGGTGCCCTGTGATACCGCGTCCTTTGCCACTGAGGTCTTGTGTTTGGTCTTGGTTGCTGTTGCTGTGAGTGAGGATACGTTCTTGTACTTCGCTACTGCTTTCTGATAGTTGGCGTTTTGTGCGAGGATGATTGTGCTGATAAGCGTTATCAGCATTGTTGTTAAGATTCTTTTCATTGTTGGTGTATTGTCGCTTTGTATGTGAATAATGCTGTCATGGTCACTCCATGCAGGCCGTGTAGCATGAGGTTCTGCCCTGTCAGCAATAGGTTTGGTATTGGTGTGCGTGGCGTGAGTATCGTCATCATTGGGTTGTTACAGTCCTTGCGTATGCCGTATGCACTGCCGTTGGGGGTCATGTTGTAGTCGCGGTAGGTGAGTGGGGTGCTGGTGTATATGGCGTCTATGGCCTCTCGCAGTCCTGGAATCTGCTGCTCGGCAATGGAGATTATGGTGTCTGCCGTGTTTTTTTTGAAGGTTTTGTATTCTTCTCCGCGGTGTGCCACGGTGGTGTTTTCCCACGGTTGCACCTCTTTCCAGAGCATGGGTGTGAGGAGGTCGATGTGGGTGGCGTAGCCAGTGTTGGAGTATGGGCAACTGACAAGCACACCCATGCCCTCGTGTTTGTCCTCTGATAGGCTCCAGACGTCAGGCTGATTGTATATGAACTTGTTGTGGTTGAGATAGGGTATGGTGCCGGGTTTCAGCCTTAGTGAGGCGGTGAACATTCCGAAGGTGTTGTCTATTCGGCTCATGCGCCTCTTGTATATACCCTTCATCAGTGTGCTTTCCTTTATCATTGCACAGGTGATGGCGGGGTGGGCGTTACTTATAAAGGTGTTGGCCTCAAACTGTTCGCCGTTAGAGCAGATGGCGGTGCGGATTCGGCCGCCCTCTTCCCGCAATTCTGTTACGTCCATGTTGCAGAGCACTTCGCCGCCGTTCTGGCGTATGGTTTCCACAAGTTTTGTGACAAGCATATTGCCATCGCCTTTCAATCGCCAACTGCTTTGTATGAAACTGCCGTTGCCGTGAGCAAAGGTGAAGAGCGGAAGGGTGGATTTGTGTAACTCCATCTTGATGGAAGCACCTGACAGTACGTTGACAAGCAGGTCGTCACTGAACTTGCTTTGCAGCCAGTTGTAGGCGTTGGTGGTGAAGAGACTGTTGTCGAAAGAGGTGTCTAACGAAGTGGGGCTGGTGAGTGACAACAGTTGTTCTTCATCAGATTTGCGGAGTATGTCAACGTAGTCCTGCAACGCTTGTCGCTGTGCAGGGAAACGTTCTGCAAGGGAACGGGCGAAATTGTCGTAGCCGTTGTGGTAGTCAAAGGTCTCTCCGCCTATTGTAATCTTGTCAAACCCCTCCGTATCGAGTTGCTGCCAAGGCAGTTCAAGCAGGCCGAGGTACTTGAAAGTGTCGTGTAACGGCTGCCCTTCTTCCAGTCCTCCCACATAGTGCAGGCCTGTATCAAGGTGTGTTGAACCACGTCTGTAACTCTGCATACACCCTCCGGGTTGTGCCTGGCGTTCAAGGATGAGCACGGATCTGCCGCTGCGGCTCAGCATGACACCACACTCCAGACCGCCAAGGCCTGAGCCTATTATGATGACATCGTATCTCATTTGTTTATCTTTCTGAATATGGCAGGCTGTAATACGTATGAGAGTGTCACGGCGGCAATCATGCCTACGAGCGTGGCGAAGCCTACGGACTTGATGGCTGGATGCTTGGCAACGAGCATTGAGGCCACGGTGACAATCAGTATGAAGGCAGAGAAGAAGATTGCCGTTTTGTGATAGGCAAGGATACTCTTCTTGCCTGCGTCAGATGTAGGGCTATGGCTGTCGCTGATGAGGCCGTTCATGACAAAGATACTGTAATCAACGCCAATGCCGAAGATGAAGGTGGAGATGATAATGTTTATAAGGTTGAACTTCACATTGAATATTGCCATGGCACCGAGGACTATTAGCCAACTGAGTAAGATTGGTGCAAAGCCTAACAGGGTGTGGCGGATATTGAAACGGAAACTGACGAGCAACACGAGGAATACGAAGACCATGCTCACCCATTGTAATACGTTGAAGTCGTTGTTGAGTTCAGTAAGCGTATCGGTGGTATAATAATATGTGTCGAGTACAAGCATATTGGGCTGTGTTGCGATGGCATCGCAGATGCGGTTATAGTCAGTGTCCTTGCCGCGTATAGAGTCATTGGCACAGCGTACGGAGGTGAAGCAAAGATAATCACCAGCCATTGTCTGCTCCATCAGTGTCGTCTGGTAACCCTGTGGAATGATTCCTGCCTCGTAGAGTGGGGCGGGGACATAGTCGGCGGTGGCAGCATCAAAGAAGGCTTCGAAGCCGTCAGCGGTGAGACCGGCCTGCGGCGCTGTCGCGTTGATAAGCCTGCGGACTGTTGACAGACGCTCAGGAGTCCAGTATTCCTTCCATGCCTCAATGCGCCTTTGCTGCTCCTTGACGGGTACGAAGATTAGGTTTGTGCGGGTATAAGACTTTACTAAACCCAATTTCTGCAATGAGTCAAGTTTAGATGAGAGGGTAGAGAAGTTCTCAAGAGCCTCCTCCATGGTCTTGCCTTGTGCAGCGAAATACTTGGATTTGTCTTCGGTAAAGGTCTTGTCACGCAGCAGTTTCTCAGAATACTCAGTGTTGTCAGAGAGGTAGCCGAGGTTACCCATATCAGCATCAAAATCCGTTCCCTTGGCAATATAGAATGTTATGCTTACCACAATGATTGCTGCTATGGCGTAAAGCAATGGCTTCTGCTTGTCAAAGGGATAAGCGTTGATTTTGTCTATGAGGTTGAATGCCTTCTTGTTGGTGCGGTTCTTCTCCATTGTCATTAGGTGGGGAAGGTATATCAGGGCAAAAACCGTGGTGCCGATGATGGCAAAAGCAGCGAAGAGACCGAAGTCTTGAAGGAGGTCTGTCTTAATGAATATCAGCCCCATGAATGAACCTATTGTGGTGAGACAACCAAGTAACACCGGTTTTACCTCGTCTTCAAGTACCTTGCGGGGGTCTTCCACGTATTTATAATGCGTTATGATGTGCAGGACATAACTCATAGCAACACCGAGCACGATAGCGCCGATGCCGAGGGCGAGTAGTGAGAACTGCCCTTTTATGAAGTACATCAGGGATAATCCGAACAGTGTACCGAAGGCTACAGGTAGAAGTAGCAATGGAATAGTGTTCCAGTTGCGCATACAAAGGAACAATATTACAAGCACAAGGATTAATGATCCGGCGATAGTAGTGGTGAGGTCTTCCTTGATTGTTGACGAATTGTAGTATCCGCTGGCAGGAGTGCCGTGGTAACTTATCTTTATGTCTGGATGGGTGACGGCGAAACTGTCGATGAGGCAGTTAAGGTTACGGAAGAGTTCAGAGCCCTGCCCCGTGTTGGTAGCAGAGAATTGTGGTGTGATGAACGCCACACAGACAGTGGAATCGGGCACAAAGAAGTGACCGTCTATTGTTTTGTATGCTCCGCCTGTGGCTTGTAACAGTGGTGACATCTTGTCTGCCAGCACATTGCGCATACCTATGGGGTCGCTTTCTATGAGTTCTGGGAACAGTTCTCCGATTTCTCCCTGCATGTCCTCAGCGTTTTGGCGCATCTGTACCGTCATGTGTTCTTTTGTGAGGAGGGTGTCAAAAGCAGTGTAGGCGGTGGTGTCTATATATGCTGGAAGATGCTCGGTGAGAAAGGCTATACCGTCAAACATGAGGTCTTCGGGTATGTTATAGAAGATATCTCCTATGACTCTTTGTGTGGAGTCTTTGGCATTGTCTTGTGAAAGGAGAGTGTTCACAAAATCATCACATACCGTGGTGAGTGTGGAGAGCATCTTTTCATCGTGACTTTTGGCCGCATCTCTTGCTTCAAAGAGCAGGAATGTCTTGTCTTTTATCCTCAAATCGGCAAATGCCATCTTTATTGTTCCGTCCTCATTCTTTGATGATGGCATAAGTTTATTGAGGTCTTCTTCCAGATGTATGCGTGTGGCGAAGAATCCGGTGACTATAAAGAGAAAGACCATCGAGAGCCATAGGACTGCACGATGGTACTTGAGGTAGTCGTATATCTTGATGAAAAGGGTTGTCATATCTTGTGTTGTCTGCGTCAGTTAGGGTGATGTTGTTACCTGTCTGATGTCTTATTGATTTGTTTGTCTGTCCTGATATTCCATTGTTCCTTTGTACTCCATATAGGTCTGGGCCTTGTCTTTGATTGTTGCCAGTACCGTGTAAGTGTTGTCATTGGAGGGGGTTGCGGTGACGTTGACGGTCACTTCTGGGCAGACTGATGGTGTGGCAATAGCAGTCAGGCGGCATTGCTTGATGGTCTTTATGCGTAGTTCCTTGCCTGTAAGCACCATTGCACATTCTTTTATGGTCTCTATGTTGCATACCCCAGGGCATACTGGGTCATTGGGGAAGTGCCCTTTATACACGTCGCAGTCAGGGAGTATGGCAACAGTGAATAGTCCTGTTGTTCCGTCTGTTTCTTTTTGGAGTATCTTATAGAAACGGTTTTCTAATAGCATGGTTGTTGTTGGAGCGGTTTTGTTGCCGTTTTTGTTACGGCTTGTGGTCGTTGTTGTCAGTCTTTTATAAATATTTTCATTGTTGTGTCGGCAACGGTCTTACCGTCAACGGTGGCTGTTCCGCGTATGATGGTGATACCTTCCACTTCTGGTCCCATTGTTATGGTTGTTGTAATTACATCTCCTATTTCGGGTCGTGTGTACAGATGGAAGTTTTTTACTTCGCCGATATATCCTACAGGTGGTTCTGTTGCTCCTGCTGCTATGGCTTTATGGCCTGCAAATGCTGATGCAGACTGTGCTATATGTTCTATCATTCCTGATTCTGCCAGGTGTTGATCGCTGTCTAAGAAGTAGTTGTCTTCTCTTACGAGGAGTGTGCATACGGCCTCGTCTCCATCTACACGCAACAACTCGTCGATCATAATGATCGGCGAGCGTTGTGGTATTAGTTCTTTTATATTATTCATTCAATGGTCGTTTGGTTGTCTGCGGCTTGGCGATTGACAGTTTTTCTGCTTGTAATGCCTGCTTGCATGACAACATTACAACATTTTATAGGTGTGACTCGATGTAGTCGTAGAGGTCATTGAAGGTCTTGATTTTGGGGAGATCTTCTGCTGGAATCTTAATCTTGTATGTGTACTGTATGAGTGCTACAAGGTCGACAAGGCTAAGACTGTCAAGTGCAAGTGCATCTTTTACGATGGCATCTGGAGTGATTACGCTTTCTTCTACCTCAAACTCTTCTGCGAGTACTGAGTTTACTTTTGCAATAATTTCTTCGCGTGTCATAATTCTAATTTGTTATTGTTTTACTGTGATGTTGTTGATGTTTGGTGTTTTGGGGTGTGATGTGTTGCTGCTGGCTGATTTTTTTTGGTTATATTCTTTTTATTATGAGTGTGGAGTTCGTGCCACCGAAGCCGAATGAGTTGGTGAGGAACGTATCGAAGTGTGTCTGTTGTGTTTCTGGTATGATGTTGACACATGCTGTTTCTTCGTCTGGTTCTTCAAAGTTGATGTTTCCGGCGATAAAGTCATTCTGCATCATTAGCATGGAGTAGATTGTTTCTGCTGCTCCTGCTGCCCACATTTCGTGACCGGTTTGTGATTTTGTGGAGGTCACGGGTACTTTATAGTCGCCGAATATTTGTGCTATTGCCATTGCTTCTCTGCCGTCACCTGCGTGTGTTGAGGTGGCGTGTGCATTGATATAGCCTATTTCTTTTATGTCTATTCCTGCGTTTTTGATTGCCAGTTCGAGTGAGCGTGCTGGTCCGGCTACGTTGGGGGTGGATATGTGGTCTCCGTTTCCTGAGAATCCCCAGCCTATTATTTCGGCCAATATTGGTGCTCCGCGTTTTACTGCGTGTTCGTAGTTTTCGAGTATTATGGTTGCTGCTCCGCCTCCTGGTACGAGTCCGTCACGGTTTTTGTCGAATGGTCGTGAGGCTTTTGTCGGTTCTGATTCGCGTGTGGAGAATGCTTGTATTCCGTCGAATGAGGCTATGCTGTACATATTTGCTTCTTGTGCTCCGCCTGCTATTATGCAGTCTTGCAGTCCGTTTTTTATCAGCAGATATGCGTTGCCTATGGCTAATGAACTTGAGGCGCAGGCTGCTGATGATGTGAGGTTTATGCCACGCAGTTTGAAGAGGCAGGCGAGGTTCATTGTTATTGTGGAGTTCATGGACTGGAATATGGCTCCGCTACCGCAGGCGGAGGTGTCTTTGAACTCACGGAATTTGTCGAGGGCTTTCATTGTTGATTCTGCTACGGAGTCGTTGCCGTAGATGATGCCCACCTCGTTCTTCTCGAGGAAGTCTTGATCTATTTTTGCGGCTTCTAATGCGTCTTTGGTTGCCATGTATGCGTATTGTGCTTCTTCTGGCATGAACTGGCGCATATTGCGTGGTACGAAGGGTTTGAGGTTGGGTTGTGGTACGTTGGCGCAGAGTGCGGAACGGAATCCGGCGTCTTTGCGTTCTTGGCTGAATATGATGCCGCTCTTGCCGTCGTATAGTGATTGGCGGACGTCTTCGAGTGTTTGTCCGAGGCAAGACCATATACCCATACCTGTTATTACTACTCTATTCATTTTTGTTTTTTGTGTCTTTGGGTTGTAGGTTGTTTTGTCGTTTTTTTGTTTTATGGTTGTTTTTGGGGCTTTGTTATTGTGTTGGCCTGTGTTATGGTTGGTCATGACTGTTGTGTCATGTGTTGATCTTCTTTTCCCAGCATCTTCTTCTTTTTACTATGGAGGGGCTTAGTGGTTTCCACTGTGTGAGTTCTTTTATGTTGTTTTCGAGTTGTGGTCCTGTTTCGCACCATTTGATTCCTATCTTGTTGTAGATTGGTATTAGGTGGTCAAATACAAGTGCGTTGATGCCTAAGCCTTGCATGTCTGGGCGTACTGCGATGAGCATTAGTTCGGCTTTGTCTCCTGTTTTCCATTTGATGGCTTTCAGCAGGTGGTACCATCCTTTGGGAAATACCTTGCCATTGCTTTTTTTTAGTCCTTCTGAGAAGTCTGCTACGGTGATTGCTACGCACACGAGTTCGTTTTTTCCGTTTTCTATCAGTGTCACCATCTTCATGTTTAGCAGTGGTAGATATTTTTTCAGGAAGTCCTGTGTCTGCTCTGGTGAGAAGGGCGAGAATCCGAATAGTGGTGCGTAGGCTTGGTTCAAAAGGTCGAATATCTTTTGACCGTAGCCTTTGTAAACTTCTTTTTTTGTTTTTGTTACTATTTTCAGGTCGAACATTTCCTTTGACAGTCTGGCTACGCGAGCGTATTTTGCGGGTACTATCTCTGGTACTTGGAATCTTATTTGCAGCCAGTCTGCTTCTTTTTGGAATTGTAATTTTTCGAGGTGTTCCTTGTAGTATGGTGGGTTCCAGTATTCCAGGAATGAGCCGCTCATGTCAAAGTCTTCTATCAGCATGCCTTCTTTGTCGAAGTCTGTGATGCCCATGGGGCCTTGTATGCTTGTCATGCCGTGGTTTTTCCCCCATTCTTCTACGGCTGTGATGAGTGCCTTAGTGACTTCTATGTCGTCTATGAACTCTATCATTGAGAAGCGGACGGTTTGCTTCTTCCATATATTGTTGGCTTTGTGGTTTATTATTCCGGCTATGCGTCCTACTGTTTTTCCTTCTTTGTAGGCTACGAAGGCTTGTATGTCTGCAAATTCCAGACTTTTGTTTTTTGTGGGATGGAAGGTGTTGCGTATGTCACTGTCCATGTCTGGAACATACTGACTGATACCTGCATATAATGACTTTGGGAACTTGACGAAGTCGTCCATCCCTTTTTTTGTAGTCACTGGTTTTACCTGTATTCTATTTTTTGTAGCAGTCATTGTT
>JALFNY010000140.1 GCA_022774105.1 Prevotella sp. | reverse complement strand
GTTGCCGTCAGTGGTGATAGTCATGGAGGAAGCGTTCTCTATCCCGAAGGCAGAGATGTTAAATTCTTTCACGATTGACTGTCCCTGATATGCTTTTCCGAGGTCACCAGAGGTGGGATTGAAGGTTATCTCTGATGACACTATCACGTCTTTTGCAAGTTCTTCGAGCACTGCCTTGCGCTTAACGTCGGTCTCTGTCTCTGCCTGCGCCTTCAACTGCTGCGCAAATTCGCGTGCTATCAGCGTGGCACCGAGTGCTGCGGGGTGTGTGGCATCATCGTTACAGAAGAGGTTTGAGATGCAATATGGCTCGCCATACTTTACATATAGGCTGGCGGTGAGTGCTGTGAGGTCTATGAACGGTACGTCATCATACTCGTAAGCCACGTTTCTTGCCTGCGCAACATAGTCGTATGTGTCGTCACTTGCAGGCACACTGTTGCCGGTCTTTAGCGTAGTACCATCACAGATAGTGAAGTTGTCACCCAGATCGTGCTGTCCGTTGCGGCGTATTGATGCCCCGTCGGAATTGAAATACTTTCTGCATATAGGTCCAACTACTATCGGTGTCACGCCCATTGCCTTCGCCTCGTTGATATACTTGCGTATGTATTCTTTGTAAGTACCTGAGGCTGTGGTGCCGCGGTAGTCCGTTGAGGCGGCCGTAGTGGCATCACCCTTGTTGACATAGTACTGCTTCACTATGTCGCCATCGGCTCCGCCGTTCTTCTCGTCGTTGTGCGCAAACTGTATAAGGAGATAGTCTCCCGCCTGCATCGCATCGCTGCCACCCGTCACAAGGGTAGGCCAATAGGCCGATTCACGATAGAATGACTTACTGGATGCTCCCGACTTGCCACGGTTGTTGACCGTAACGTTGTCAACATTAAAGAACTGTTGCAGCATCTGTGCCCACCCTCGCTTGTCTGTTGACCCGTCAGTGGCGTAGTTTGCCATGGTGGAGTCACCGATGGTGTGCACCTTCTTCTTTGCCTCTACCGACGTGATGCCCGTGAGGAGCGACACAAAAAGTAGCAGAAGCAATAATCGTTGGTTTCTTTTCATCTGTGTAATTGTTTTTGGGTTAGTTAATGTTTCCGTTGCAAAGGTAGTCAGTTTATCCCTAACATAGGTTTAAGATACAACCATATTATGGGGTAATTTTGATGCAAACAGGGGGGGGGTAAAAATGGTGCAAAAGTGGTAAAATTGACGTTTTTACAGCATATACCGCACTTGCTGACAGTGTTACACATAATGTAAAGAGGTGCTGATTACATTGCAATCAGCACCTCTTTACCGTGTAATCAGCATCTCTTTACCGTGTAATCAGCACCTGATTACACGGCCGCCGCCTCACTTCTTGCTGCTCCGGTACTCGCTTGGAGACATTCCTATGGACACTTTGAAACACTTGGAGAAGTATTTTGGGTCAGAGAATCCGCATGAGTAGGCGATGTCATTCACGCCGTTTGAAGTGTTTTGCAGTTGCTGGCACGCCCTTTTCATGCGCGCCTCCCTGAGGAAGTCGGCCGGTGTGACACCGAGAAGGAACTTTGTCTTGCGGTTGAGTGATGACCTTGACGTTGCTGTTGCGGATGCCATGTCATCAACACCGATACTGCTGTTGCCGAGGTTCTCTTCCACAAAACTGAGCAGGCGGCGCATAAACTCATCGTCTTCCTCAGTGATACGCGGCATATATGGCGTTACCGTGTCCAGTTGGTCACTTACAACGGTAGTGGTGGCGGTATCCTCTGACGGGCCATCTGACACCGCTGCCTCGTCTGCTGCGGCATCTGCCACGGCACTCTGACGTTCAAACAGTGCAAGATATGCCTTGAGATTCTCCTCCCGCTGGCGTTTCAAGGTTCTGATATATGTCACCGTGTATGTTATGCCTGAGATGATTCCAATGGTCAGCAGTATGTATATCAGGTATGCAAGTTGTGTCTCCCATACCGTCGGTTCTACCACAATGTAGAACTTACGGGTATTCTCCGTCCACAATCCCTCGGCATTTGTGGAGCGCACCTCTATCTGATACGTTCCGGGCGAGAGGTTATAAAGACTAATGGTACGTGCATCCTGCGGTATGCTCCACGCTACGGAGTCGTTGTCAGACCACCATTTCCCTTCTTTCCTTACACGTGTGACATACTTTATAGGCTTGTTATCAGTAAAGTCAAGGGCCGCATACTGTATGGTGATGTCACGCTCTGACGGTGCAAGGCGTATGGTGTCGTGTACGTCGGCGGTGTAGTCCACGGGTCTGCCAGGTATGGCAAACGACGTGAGGACTATTCGCGGAACGTACGAACGCTGGTGGAACGCCTGTTCAGGCATCACCAACAGTCCCGCCTCTGAGGACAACAGCCACCGGCCGTCCTTTAACATCACTGGCTCAGCATCAGAAAAACGTGAGACCATTGAGAAGAAAAGGTCGTTGAAATTCTCCGTCTCACCAACGTCAGCGTTTATCCTTGTCACCTGATTGTTACACTGCACAAGTATCTCATCGCCCACCTCCGTCATGGCAAGAGCCACATCTGACCCCATGCCAGTTGTGGTATTGAAGTGGCGGAAGTCAAAGGTCTTGGAGGAAAGGTCACGCGTCAGCAGCATATTCAAGCCGCCACTCTCCGTTGAAATAAACAGCCTGCCCTTCCTGTCAATAAGCATATCCATCACGGCACTGCATGAAAGACTTTCCTTTCGCTTAGACTCACGCAAGTGAAGATTGAACGATACCTTCTGCGGCGCGCCATTTATATCTTTCACAACGATAAGCCCCTCGGTCGTGGTAGCGATTATCAGCGAGTCACCCACAACCATCAGACGACGCATAAAGACATTGTTGGCAGGGTAATCCTTAAACGTATTGTCCTTGTGACGGAACCTCTTGACCGATGACGAGGGGTTCTCCAACAGGTTAAGACCACCTCCGTGGGTAGCAATCCATAGCCGTCCGTGACGGTCTTCCTTTATATCATAGATAGCATCACTGTTCAATGTCTCGCCCCTACACACCTGTGACCGAGTGCCTTTACCATAATGCTCAATGCTAAAGATACCCTCCTGCGTCTCTACAAGGCGGTATAAGCCATCGGGTTTGCTGCCCAGCCAGAACGTACCGTTACGTTGTTGCATGACACAATACACCGGAGCAAAGCGTGACGGCTCACTGTGTAACCTGCCATCAGTACCAAGATAGCCGACAAAGTTAGCCAAACTGTCCAGAATCGTTACCACTTCGCTGTTTCGTGTGGTCACCCAAATACGCTTTTTGCTGTCAGTAAAGATGCAACGAACTATATCCTTCGGTACAGAGGGCACCATCTCAGCAGGCTGGGGAGCAGGGGTAGCCTTGTAAACACCATACAGTCCCATTACCCAGGCATTGCGCTGGCTGTCCATAAACACCTGCCTGACACAGTCAAACCTCCGTCCGCCCACCGTTACCACGTGTTCCTTCTGTACTGATGGGTCAACGTTTATCCTCGCACGATAACGTTCTTGCGTAGTGACATCAGGCTCTTCAAAGCGGTAAGAGGTAAGGTTGAAACGCCAAACGTGCTCGTTGATGAAGCAATATATGTTGCCATCATCACCTAACTGCATATTCCTTATACGGTCAGAGGTAAGGTTATTGCCATCGCCCGGCTGCGATTTGAACACTGCAAAGTCGTAACCGTCATAGCGATTAAGGCCATTCCACGTAGCGAACCATAGGAATCCGCGCTTGTCTTGCAGTATTCTGGTGAGGTGCCACTGCGACATTCCGTTGTGATCATCATAGTGTGTGAACCTATACTCGTCTGACTTGATGTTGCGAAGGGTGTCTCTTGTAGTGCGAACAGGGCGTCCTCCCGCCACAGACAGCACTGGAACGGCTAACGAACTGGTCAATATCAGGATGTATAATAGTCTTGTCAGCATCGTTTTTTGATTAGGTTTCAGGTTACAGGGGGTGTTTTTCGTGCGATATTCACGGCCTCATCACGAAGCCGGTAAATATTCTTCCGCATTTTATTCCGTCCTTTTGCTCACGCCGTGCGGAGTAGAATCGTGTGTCAGTGAGGGTGTCTATGGTGCTCACCTCTATGTTTTCCTCCATCAATCCGGCCATCATCATCTGGCGACGGTTTATCTCTTTCAGGTCTATGTGCCATTTCTCGGTCTGTCCGGAGGTGCTTTCTGCTGCCCGCATGACGGGGTATCGTTGTGCTACACCGTTCATATCGAATCCTGCCTGGACAAAGGTTGCATAGACTTCATCGCCTACTTCAAAACTGTCGAGGCTTATTCCGGGTCCTATTGCTGCTCTGCACACGGCGGCATCAGTGTGGTACATCAGTCTCATCTGCTCCAACGTCTTCCTAACTATGCGCTTTACCGTCCCGCGCCAACCTGCGTGTACCGCTGCGGCAGCGTGGTGTTCGGGGTCATAAAGCAACACGGGAATACAGTCAGCGGTGGACACTCCGAGTATTACCTGCGCCATGTCTGTCATCACTGCGTCCTTACCTTCCATGAGCATACGTTGTGTTTGCTCCGTCAGTGAGAAGTACTCTTCTGCTACGGGCATTACTTTGTCATCGTGAGTCTGATGTGGCCGCGCAAAGCGCAGTTGCTCTTTGTGGCACTGTCCTGCACCGCCAGCGGTGTCATTAAGCCTTCTCCACACTGCTTCTGTTATTTTTTCCGAGTCTCGCCCCACCGTCCTGTCGGTGGTAAATGCCACTATCCCGTTGCCGAGTGTGTATGTTAAGATTCCGTCTGTCATCATTTCTCGTCCTCGTCAGCGTATTCAAAGTCGTCAAGGTCTTCTATATCGTCTTCGTCAAGGTACTCTATCTCGTCCTCGTCAATGTCTTCCACCATGCCTATCTCTGCGTCTGCATCGCGGTCTTCCTCCATAACTTCAACGGCAAGGCGTGTCAAGTCCTTGTCACGGTGTACTATTGTGTCTTCTGCTATGACGCCGGCTATCTTGTTTGATTCGCTGTTTAACTCCTCCCATAGCACGTCTTTCAGTTCGTCAAGGCCCATGCCTGTTACGCTGGAGATAAACACTACGCGTCCGTTCTCTGTCGTTCCGTCGTGTGAAAGCAGGCCACTGGCGCGCAGGTCGGCTTTTAACATGGTGATAAGTTCCTCGTCCAGCAGGTCGCACTTGGTGATAGCGAGCACCCGGTGCTTCTGTAACAGGTCGGGATTGAAGCGTTCCAACTCGCCCAACAGCAGTTCGTACTCTTTCTTTATGTCGTCCGTGTCGCCGGGAACCATGAACAACAGTAGCGAGTTGCGCTCTATATGTCGCAGGAAACGCAGGCCTAATCCCTTGCCCTCAGCGGCTCCTTCTATGATACCTGGTATGTCTGCCATGACAAACGACTTGTGGTCACGGTATGGCACTATGCCCAACGAGGGTTCAAGTGTAGTGAATGGGTAGTTGGCAATCTTCGGTCTGGCAGATGAAAGGCTTGACAGCAGGGTGGATTTGCCAGCGTTTGGCAGTCCTACAAGGCCTACATCGGCAAGCAGTTTCAGTTCCATTATCACCGTCATCTCCTGCATTGGCTCTCCGGGTTGTGCAAAACGTGGTGCCTGATTGGTAGCGGTACGGAACTGGAAGTTACCCAGTCCTCCCCTGCCGCCTTTCAAAAGCACTACCTCCTGACCGTCTTCCATGACGTCACAGACATACTTTCCTGTTTCGGCGTCATACACCACGGTGCCGCAGGGCACGTCAATGTACACATCCTTGCCGTTTGTTCCGTGGCACTTGTCACGTCCTCCGTTGCCGCCGTGCTCTGCAAACACGTGGCGTTGGTATTTCAGGTGTAACAACGTCCAGTAGTTATGGTTTCCTCGAAGTATGATGCTGCCTCCCTTACCACCGTCTCCTCCGTCCGGACCGCCGTTGGGATTGTACTTCACTCGCCTAAGGTGCATACTGCCCCTGCCACCTTTTCCTGAGCGGCATAATATCTTTACGTAATCTACGAAATTACTCTCCATCTGTGATTTTTTTTGCTTTATCGCCTCTTGTATAAACTTTTAACTGCAAATGTACGTAATTTTCCTGTAACAACCAAATTTTAACTGTATTTTTATCTTGCCGTCCACGTGCTGGCAGCACCTCCCTGAGGCTGTGCGAGGCACTGTCTCCCGCAATCGTTAAGGAACGCTTCATTTGTTAAACGCTTGCTTCTTCGCAGAGTGGGGGAATAGAGTTTGCAAAGGGAGGAGAACGTGTTTCCGAGGGGATAACTTTGCCTGCGTTATGTAATCAGCACCTCTTCTCAATGCAAAAAGGCCTCTTTCACTCTGCGATTAGCATCTGTTTACCGCAGTGTCCACGGACAATAAGAACGTAAAAAGGGGCTGATTACAATGTCTTTACATAGTTTACGCAAAGGCGTCAGATTGTTACTGCCTGGCTATCAGGCAGTAACCGCATAATGTTTTTCCTGCGTTTTTCTAACGAGAACAGCCTCTCGTGGGTTTTATTGCGAGGAAAATGTTAAAACCGAGGGTGTGGATTGTTAAAACTAAGCGTATTTAACATAAAAGCACCAATGTGCTGTTTCACTCCAAGAAGGGAGCAAACGGTGACATTGGCGCATTTCTGTACGTGCCGATAGGCTATTCCTTAATCTTTTCCAAGGCGTCCTTTGCTGCCTGATTGGTAGGGTTATACTTCAAGATTCGCGCCCACCAGAGGCGTGCCTTCGCCACGTCGTGTTTCTGAAAGTAACTGTCTGAGGCCGTATATTGACAGGCTTCAACAATCATTGTGTTCTCCTGCTCCGACAGTTTTTCGCGTTTTTCCAGTACGTCATACAGCCTTTGGTAGTATGGCAGAGCAAGGCTCTGCTCGTTCTCTGGGTCAAAGAAGGAGTATGTCCAGCGTGCATGAGTGTAGAGAACGTAGTGTATGTTGCTCCAGTCAGGGTATTTCTCCTCTATTATGTCATACACCTTAAACATCTTTTTTATCACCTCCTTACGCTGTTCGCCGTCAAGTTCCTCCTGTTGTGCACGATATATCTGCGCCAGTGTATAATACTGATATGCTGGGTCGCTGTCACTGGGATATGCCTTTATATAGCGTGAATACAGGTCCGCAGCCTTTTCATAGTCACCTCTGTCCTTCAACGCTTCTACATTGCGGTTTACCAGTTGCGTTATCTGCTTCGGCATTTGCGGTGCGAAGTAGTCGTCTTTCAAGTCGTTGATACGTGCGAGGTAACCAAAAGCCTCCTCATACTTCCCCAATCCCACGCAGGCAGTGCCGATGGCGAGGTAGTCTATGGAGTTGACAGAGTCCGTAGGAGCCTTTTCCAACCACTGTTTCGCATTGTTGAAAGCCTCATCATACCTCTCGCTGCGCACTGCGCTCCAAGCATATACACGGTTGAAACCACGGTTTTCTGGGAAGCGTCGCATGGCTATCAGCCCCACCTCCATTGCTCTTTCGTCGTAAGTGCTCCAGTAACAGTTCTGCATATACTGCGCCAACTGGTTCATGGTGAGCGTCTCAGGATCAACGTTTTGCAAGGCTGCGACGGCCGCTTTGTCATCGCCTTTCTTGTTATACAGAGCAGAAATCTCTACATCTACATTGTAGGTTGGCACCGCCTTACGCAGTTCTTCCAACTTGGCAAGTGCCTTATCCATATCCCTGCGTGCCATGACATTGGCGTATTTCACATATCCCTCAGGCACCTTAGGGTTTGCCTCAACTGCTCTTTCAAACCAATATGAGGCTGAATCCACCTGCCACTCGCCGTAAAGGTCGCCATACATGATATATGCCGGCGTGAAATTAGGGTCTGCCGCCATTGCTTTTTTTAGGTAATAGCGGGTCTTCTGTCGCTCGTTGTTACGGTAATATGCCCTTGCCAGCGCCATCTGCATGGGCGCACTGTTGAAGAATCTGCTTGAAATCTCCTTCGCTATGGTGTCTGCGCTGGTGGAATGACGGCGTAATAGTTCCGCCATGGCAGGCTGAACAGCATCGGGATCCATCTGGGCCGAGGCGGTGAAGCATTGCACTCCCACCGACGGCAGCAGTGTCGTTAGGAGGAATACCAATGTTATTCTGCGGAATATGTGTTGTATTTTCATATCTTTCTGTTGCTTTTTCTCTTCTCTATACGTGCTCTTCGCTGGGCCTCACGCTCTCGTTCCTTCTGTTCCTGGCGCGCCTTCCACCGTGCATCACTTTGCTGTCGCTTCTTACGCAGCAGTTCCGGGTTGTGGCGTAACCTACCTATCTTGTACTGAACACCAAGGTTTATCGTCTCATACAGATGCATCTTACCGTTGCCTACGGTGTAACCACCGGGTATGCTGGTAGTGCTACCCATGAGATAAACGGTTGGTGACAGGGTGATTGATATGCCTTTCCACACCTGAGTGGATAGTTTCATACCGACATCAAGACCGAAAAGCGTCTTTTTCTCATAGTCCTCTGCCGGGCGGAGGGTGCTGGTTGCACCGTCAACAGCCACTGGCGAGGCGATGGAACGGCTGTCTCCGAGGCGGAATCCGATAGCGGGACCACCGTAAACCTCTAACTCGAACTGGCGGTTATGCAGTCGTCCGCTGCACAAGTTGGTAAGACTGACTTGATAGTTGAGGGCGGTGAAGAGCACGTGGCTGGTGGTTTTCCACAGTGTGTTGCCGCTGTTGCGGATCTCTTCTGTACCGTCTGGGGCTGTGTATATGGCGTTATACCTTCCTGCGAGGAGGCTGTTGATATTGAGGAAGTCGGCATGCAGGCGTGCGGTGTGCAGGTGATTGAAGCGGTATTCCAGCGTTGCCATGCCGTTCCAGTCTATTCCTGAGCCGGTGAAATAGTCGCCTTTACGTTGTAAGAGGGATATGCCGCCAGCGAGACCTACACGGAATCCGTGGATGTCACGGTATATATAGTTCTGCGTCTCGTCCATCTCGGTGTGGTCTTTGTACCTTTCTGAGCGTATGAGCATGGTCAGTCCCATGTCAATCCCCCAGTTATTGTCACCGTGCATGGTGCGGACTGCACCGTTATCACGTGGTACTATATATACATTGTGTGTGTATCGTGGTTCCACAAAGACCTGCAAGTCACGGGAGAGGCTATGCCATAGGTGCAGACCGAGGTCGTATGACTCGCTTTTATGGCGCATTTTCCTGCCTGAGTCATACTTCGTCAGCAAACCGATTTCACCTCCGAACGCTATATACATTCCCCACGGTGCGTCCCAACGGAATGTTTTTGCGAAGCCAAGGGGGTTGAACAGTGCCTCAACTCGGCCGCTGAGGTAGTGTGAGTTATATGCCATGAGGTGGGTGTCCGTGGCTGTTCCTACTGTTACTTCGTCCTCTTTCCAGCGTGTTGTGCGGCTGATGGCTGAGAGCCGGAAGCCCATTATGGGCGACAGCCAGCGTCCTACGCTGAGTGATGTCTGGTGTCCTACGGTGCGTGAGAAGTCAATGGCGTTGGAAGTGCTCATCACTATGCCGTTGGAGGCTTCTATAAACCATGGCGTTCTCCACTTCTCCAGTGTCTGGGGGTCAACTAACCGTTCTCCTGCCAGGCGTGACTGCAACAGTTTCAGACGTGCTTCCTTGGAGAGATTGTCAACGAGGAAGAAGGCGTAGTTGACGTTCATGCCGTAGAATATGTCGTACTTACGCCAGTTGCGAGGGCCTGACACGTCTATCTGGTCGCCCGAAAGACCTACGTATGGTTCTACGTTGATAGTGCCGAGAGGGCCTGTAAAGCACTTGAACTGTAATCCTACGTGTGCTTCTGGCGCCACCTCCGTTGTTGTATTGTGCATCCATGAGATGTTTGCACCTACTCCTGCGAGCAGCGACAGTTCCATACGGCGGGCGGGGTTGTAGCCGTTGAAGTGGGTGGAAAGGTTATACAGGTAATCCAGACGGGTCTGAATCCTTGCCAGCCACAGGTTCCTGTCACGCTGATAGCCCCACCCTCCTCCGGCGGAGAGGCGCAGGCTGTTCTTCTTGTCAAACTCTTTTCCCACGAATAGGTTTACCTGCGACATGGTGCGGAACTTAAAATCGTCTGCCTGTGGCTTTATCTGCTCCACGCCATAACTGCCTCCTACGTACAGGTGGTCGTACCAATGGCTTTCGAATGTGTGGTCAATCGGCGTGTAACGGTCGTCAAGCACGTAGTCAAGTGCGTTCACCGCCTTTGTGTCCTTGGCCAGATTGCGGCATGTTATCATTGAGGTGTCACGCAGGGTCTGCAAATCTACTTCGTCGAGGGTGTCAAGTGGGTCTGCATATTGCATACGATAGCCTTGTGCCGACATTGCCATCGGCACAAGGAGGCTTATTATCAGTAGTATTATCTTCATCTGTTACGGATGTTATTGGGAGTTAAGGCACTGTTGCGCGGCTGCGTATGGCAGGGCTTCTTGTTACTGTCTGCCGGCGGGCATGAATGTGATGATATTGTAATCAGCACCTGTTTGTGGTGTAATCAGCACCTGTTTGCGGTGTAATCAGCCGTTGATTACAATGTAATCAGCACCTATTCACAATGCTCATTCGCCGCTTATCTCCATTGCTTCCTCGCCGTTCACGTCGGGAGAGGCGGTGGAGGTTACCTTTTTCTGGAATATCTCACGGTAGCGTGGCTTGTCCTTCTTGTTGTATTTGTATCTCTCACGCAGTTCGTCACTTACCTGCCCGTCATAGAAGTAATGCCATTTGTACGAGGGTTCAAGTTCAAAACTGCGGTTGAAGAAGGCGAGATAGGCCGGAATGTAGGTTGCCGGCTGCCTTTGTGAGAGGCGTTTCTCCTCTGCATCCGCTTCGAGTATTCCACGCAGATACCACTTCTTCGGGTTGTCATCGGCCATGGCATTGACAAGGCTCTGCACCGTTTTATGCGGCACATTGAGTATGTCGCGCGCCTCGGTGTATATCACGGCCTTGTTATCAGGTGCGCATGACATGACATAGTCCATCGCTTTGAGGAACTCTGTCTCCTGTTCCTGCGTCATCTGGTGTGTGGCATACTTGACAAATCCTTCCTTAAAGGTGATGTACTTGCGCAACCTCTCCACCTTAGGATCATTGTCTTTACCGAACCAGTAGTCACAATAACTGAGCGCACTGTCCCTTTCCTCCAACTGGAAGTAGGTTATTATCTGGTTGATGAGCACTTCCCTGCGGTTTTTCTGCGCCTTTTCGCTGTATTCTTTGGTAGAGACAGCACGCAAACGCTTGTTGATGAAGGGGTCAAGTACGCGTGCGTCCGGTCTGCCCCGCCTCTGGTTGAGCATCGCCATGCGGTTGGCCACATACATGGAGAACTTTATCTGCTCATATCCCCCATGCTTTGTAACGTGGCGGTAGGCAAGCATTGTGAGCGTATCCTGTTCCAGCGAGTCGGTGATAGTATGGAAAAGATTGTAGTAGTCGCCGTCAGAGAAATCCCTGCCACGGCCTTTCAGCAGGTCAGCCTTACGCTTGTAGTATTCTGTCGTGACCTCATCGGCGTCCATTACGTGCTCTCTCTCGTAACGATATACCACCCTCATCACTCGCAGCCGCTCCAGAACGGGAAGTATATCAGTCTCATACCCCTCAAGACGGGCTATCTCTGCATCGCCACCAAAGCCTCCCTGCCCCATGTTCTGGCGTACTTTCTCGGCCAATTCGGCCTTGTTGTCAAGGTCAAGTTCCCTTGCCACGTCCTCCCAGGTATATACCTTAGGCTGTGATGTATGGAAGGCAAGGTCGGCATTGCCAAGATATGAGCGCACCTTTGCTACCGCCACGCGTGTCCTCTCGGCCGCAAGACGGCGGTTATGCTCCCTTCCTCCCTCAGGAGAAGCAGTGGCTTCCACACGGACTTCCATCAACTGGTCACCGTAGGAGCGCAGTTCCGTGATGAGAGAGTTCAACTGTATCTGGTTAATGGAGTCCCCAGTGAGTTCTGACTTGCCAACGATGAAATGCAGACGCAGGTCACGGTTCTTGGTATCATATACACTTTCCGCATCGATACGGAACTCCTCAGTGTCCATTCCGGCTGCCGCAACACCCAAATCAATAAACTTAAAGATGTTCTTTGAATTGCAGGAGCCTGTCGATGCGCTGCGATTGAAGTATATGTGGTTAAGGTCTGCTATCTGAACAGTGTATGGTATCTTATAATTCCTGCGTCTGTCAGGCTTGACATACACGAGGGTTGTATCGATATATACCTTCTCGTCTGAGTACAACGGCTTGTCAACGTAGGCGTATGAGACCTTGTCATACTTATGATAGTTGAACAACATCCGCTTGTTCTGCAACTTATGATACTCCGGTCCCTCCATCACTATGCCGTTAATGTAGTCTATCGTGTCCTCTGTCTGGCAGTCCACGGAGCGCGGTTGTACAACAAGTCTTGCGCGCTCATTGCCATATCCCACGGGCAGTTCTACGTGTATCTTGAAGTACATATTCCTACCATCGTCAATAGCAGGTGCTGCCTTTATGCTGATGGTGTCACGGTTTGTGCCGAATACATCGACATTGCCAATGCTATGCGCACCCTTGTCCATCCTGACCTGGAACAGATGGTTGTATTCTGTCTGCCCTTCCCTAAGCACTATCACGGCAAACTGGGCATCTTCTATCGTCAGTTCATCGTCTGGAAGATACGAAGTCACCAGCAAAGCCATATCCGGATAGGCGTGAACCTTGAAGTCTCCGTTGCCGCGTGAGGTACGGAATCTGACCTTATTTGCCGCTACTGCCTTGCTCCAAGCGTCCAACTGCACTGCTCCGTTGTCACCTCTCTGCCTTACGACAGCCTCTTCCAGTTGTGCCATCACTGCCCTTGCACGGTTCTCTGTCTTAAAGAGTGCATACTGAACGGTGCGATATTCCTTCTCTCCCGCAGCCTCAAACACTATGTGTGCGTTTGCGTCCACGGCGTCACCTTGTGCATATAGCACTGCCACATTGCCGATATTGCAATACGGTAGCAGCACTGCCATGAGGGTTATGATTATGGTTCTTGTTGCCATTGCGAGTGATAAGGGTTGTATTATTTAATGATATACGTCAGCGATACGCCTATACGGAGGGGTAAAAGCAACGTTCCCGCTGCGTTGGCAACGGGATACCCCGCTGCGTTCTGGTGCTGACTGTCGTAGTCTTCGCCGTTCATATACTCCTTTTGGTGGTAATATATGCCGCCAAGACTTGTGTGAAAGTCTATCAGCAGGCGTTCCTTGACGGGTAATACGTAGCCGAATGATATGCCGAGACCGCCTGCGTCTCCGTCATGCCACTTGCCATCAAACAGCATTTTGTATGAGGTGAACAGGCCTATTGCTCCTATGTAGTGGTGATACATGGGTCTTCCGGAGATATATACGCGCCATTCTGGTTGCACGGCAGCCACGCGTATGTTCTTTCCGAGGACCTTTTCGCCGTATAATGTGTTAATGTTCAAGGTGGATTTCTTGCCCATTGTCAGTTCTATACCGAGCGAAGGGGCGAAACAGGCGTCCATAGCCACATCGGTATTCACCGCCAGTCGCTGTGCATTTAGACCGGCTGTGCAGAGTAACATGAATGTTATGGTGAGCAGGGTTATTGTCTTTTTCATCGTGTTCAGTCTATTGTAGTACGTCGTGGTGCCCTTGCGTCAATGGCACGTTGCCTTTCTATGCGGCGTTGTTGCACGCAGGAGTCATAGAGATGCTTAAAGTCTCTTGCCACAACACGATACAGTGAGTCGCGCACGAACTGCCGTTCGCGGCCTGTATAGCGTGCGCTGTAGATGGAGTCTGTCCTTGCACGGTACGCCATATCCACGTCATACCGCCAGCGGTACTTCTTTTGTATTGGGTAATGTCCAAAGCGATACACCACCGCCACGTGCAGATCGCGTACCACGGGATAGTTCACTATATGCCATCCCTTGCTGCCTGTTACGGGATATGTATTTGTTTTGTTGTCGTGTACGTACGTATCGTACTTCGTATAGGCCATTCCTGCTGATATTCCGAACTCCATATCCACGGTATTGCCGTTCTGGAAGGCGAGAAACGGTTTGACAAAGCCCCACGTGAAGCCTGCCATCAGGGCCTGACCGTCTCTTCCGTTGTGTCTTCTCAGGTACAGGGAGTAGTCTGAATAACTTATGTATGCTCCACGATAGAATATCCATTGCGGATGGCTTGGCAGCATGGTGCGGCACGAAAAGAGTTTGTCCCACCAATGGTCATGGCGGCGCAGATAGCCACTTGTCTCTGCCTTGCGCTCCCGCCAGTACATCCTGCCTTCCAATGTCATCTCAAACAGGTTGAATACGGCTGGTCTTACGAACGTGCCCGTGGTGCGGGGACGGTATCGCAGGTTCATGTTTACGGCGTAACGACTCCAGTTTTCGCGCCTCAAGTCGTACTCTATACCGATGTTAGGCACCATCAGCGACCAGTCAACGATGTTTGTCCGCAGGGAGAGACGTTCCTCAATACTGAGTGTATCCACACGGCGACTGTTGTCCATGACCTGTGCCTGCACGCCTGCCGCATACAGCAGGGGCAGTATGATGAACTTTATTCTGAACGAACTGAGAAGTGACCGCACTTGGTTTGTTATGTTATTGTACACTGATTTCATACGCATATTTGGAGACAAAGTTAGTAAATTATTCTTAAAATCGCGTGCCTGCCGTGGTTAACATTTCTTAAACGTATTTTTTTTTATACCTTTGCAAACGTAAACTTCTCATCAGTTATTAATTCTGTGATTATGAAACAAAAAAGTAACTCTGTTCTCCGTTCGATAGACTACGTTACTATTGCGCTCTATCTTGCCCTTCTCTGCTTTGGCTGGGTGAGCGTATGTGGTGCCAGTTACTCCTTCGGCGAGACGGATATATTCTCTCTTGACTCCCGCTCTGGTATGCAGATAGTGTGGATTGGCACCAGCATAGTTTTGGGAACGTGTCTCCTGCTGCTTGACAACCGTATCTATGAGACCTTCGCCTTCTTCATCTACGGCATGATGTTGCTACTACTCTTTGCCACAATCTTTAACCCCCACGAGATTAAAGGCTCGCGTTCGTGGCTCGTATTAGGTCCGCTGCGCCTGCAGCCAGCAGAGTTTGCGAAGTTCGCCACGGCGCTGGCGGTGGCAAGACTGATGTCCGCCTACAAGTTCTCCCTCACCAACTGGCGTAATCTTGCCAAGGCTATCGCAATGATAGTCACGCCGATGGTGCTGATAGTGATGCAGAAAGAGACTGGCTCTGCGCTTGTATATTTCTCGTTTTTCCTCATGCTTTACCGTGAGGGCATGACCGGAAGTTTCCTCTTCACGGCCGTGGCGATGGTGGCATACTTCGTTATCGGCATAAGGTTTCAGGACACATTGTTGTTCAATACGCCCACGAGCGTCGGGTCGTTCACCGTCATTCTGATGATACAGGTATTCTGTGCAGGTCTGGTATGGGTGTATTGCAAGGCACGCAGTGAGGCACTTCTCATCAGCGGAGGGAGCGTAGCAATATCGTTGCTGGCACTGCTATTCTCAGAATATGTCATTCCTTTCAACTTGCTGTGGGTGCAGTTGGCCTTAGTAGGGCTGATGTTAGCATACCTTGTGTGGGTATGGGCAGGGAAACAGATGAAGGAATACCTGCTGATAATGGTGTTTGCCGTTGGCTCGCTACTGTTTTTCTTCTCTGCCTCCTACGTGCTCAACAACGTGATGGAGCCCCACCAGCGAGTGCGTATCAACGTGCTTCTGGGACTGGAGGAGGACCTTGCCGGTGCGGGTTACAACGTACACCAGAGCGAAATAGCCATAGGCTCTGGCGGACTGGAAGGAAAGGGATTTCTTAACGGCACACAGACAAAACTGAAATACGTGCCGGAGCAGGACACAGACTTCATCTTCTGCACCGTAGGTGAGGAAGAAGGCTTCCTCGGTTCTGCCGGAGTGCTGGTGCTCTTCCTGTGCCTTATACTACGACTGATACACGTTGCCGAGCGACAGCCCTACACCTTCGGGCGCGTATATGGCTACTGCGTGCTGAGTGTATTTCTCTTCCATGTGTTCATCAACGTGGGCATGGTACTCGGACTGACACCTGTGATAGGTATTCCACTACCCTTCTTCAGTTACGGCGGCTCCTCGTTATGGGGCTTCACAATACTGCTGTTCATCTTCCTGCGCATAGATGCCAGCCGTAATCTGGCAAAGACATAACCACATATCGGCCATTAGGGGTCAGTAGAAATTTAGTGGGGATTATAATTAGTTTATGAAATTATGATTATCTTTGTATCATGGAAAATGTTTTTCTCAAAGC
>JALFNY010000062.1 GCA_022774105.1 Prevotella sp. | reverse complement strand
TTCTGTTACTTTCACAACGTTTACTGCTCCTATGGCGCGTGCTTCGGGTGATACGTTGTCAAGGTATGACATCACTTTCTCTTTGTATGGGATGGTGACATTAAATCCGCATAGTCCCTGTGTGTAGTCTATGATAGCCTGAATGTCAGTGATAACAGGCAGTTCGTATTTTTCATACACCGCGTCAATGCCCTCGTTCTGGAATTTCTCGTTGAAATATCCTGGGGAGAATGAGTGCCCAAGTGGGTAACCTATGATTCCAAATTTCTTCATTGTTGTGTAGGCTGTGTTTTATTTGTATGCCAGATAAAGCGTGCATATACCGAATGTGAGGCGTTGGAATGACGCTCTGTTATATCCTATTTTCTTGAATATTTCCAGCATTGTTTCTCCCTGTGGGAATGCCTCTATGGTCTTGGTGAGGTACGTGTATGCTGAGGCGTCCTTGCTTATTATGCGTCCATATATGGGGAGAAAGGTGTGGCTGTATATGTGGAACAACTGTTTCATTGGGAAGGTGATAGGTGTTGTTAGTTCGAGTATGCACAACATTCCACCTGGCTTCAATACTCTAAGCATTTCTGCCAGTCCTTTTTCCAAATTCTGGAAGTTCCTTATGCCGAATGCTGCTATCACCGCATCAAACTGTCCGTCATTGAAGGACAGGTCAGTGCAGTCTTCTCTCTTAAATGAGATAATGTCCTGCAACCCTTTTCTGTAAACTTTCTCCTTTCCTATTGCCATCATGCCTTCGGAGATGTCCGCCCCGATTACTTTTCTTGCGTGTAGTCTTTCTGCTGCAAGTATGGCAAAGTCGCCTGTCCCTGTGGCTATGTCAAGTATTGTTTCTGGGTGGTATGCAGCCATTTCTCTCATCGCCTTGCCTCGCCAGTATCTGTCAATGTCCCATGACAGTCTGTGGTTTAATTTGTCATAGGTAGGGGCAATGCTGTCAAACATCGCCTCTACCTGTTGTGCTTTACCGCCCTCTGGACTGTATGGTTTTATTGTCTCCTGCTTATACATCTTATATGTTCGCAAGATACTCGCTCACATTCTTTTCTATGCGTTCACCGATGTTGCTTTGGTCTGTATTGCGGTCAAACGTCTCTCCGACTATGTGCTCGTATAGTTCTATGTATCGTTCGCTAACGCTTTCTGCATATTCATCGGTTATTTCAGGCATAGTCTGTCCTGGTTCGTTCATGAAGTTGTGCTCTATGAGCCATTGGCGTACGAACTCCTTTGAAAGTTGTTTTTGTGGTTCGCCCTTTTCAAATTTCTCTTCGTAGCCATCAGCGTAGAAGTAGCGTGAGGAGTCTGGTGTGTGTATCTCATCTATGAGGTACACTTTTCCGTCACGTTTGCCGAATTCATACTTTGTGTCAACAAGTATAAGTCCTTGTTTCTTTGCTATCTCACATCCACGTGCAAAGAGTTTACGTGTGTAGTCCTCCATTATCTCATAGTCTTCTTTGCTCACTATGCCTTGTTTTATTATCTCTTCCTTTGATATGTTGAGGTCGTGTCCTTCGTCTGCCTTTGTTGTTGGTGTTATTATTGGTTCAGGGAAACGCTCGTTCTCACGCATACCTTCTGGCAGTTTTACTCCGCATATCTCTCTGCATCCTTTCTGGTAGTCTCTCCATGCAGAACCCGTCAGTATTCCACGTATAATCATTTCTACGCGGAATCCTTCGCATTTTAGTCCTACTGTTACCTGTGGGTCTGGTGTGGCGAGTTTCCAGTTTGGACAGATGTCGCTGGTAGCGTCCAGAAATTTTGCTGCTATTTGGTTCAATACCTGTCCCTTAAAGGGGATACCTTTCGGAAGAATGACGTCGAAGGCAGATATCCTGTCTGTTGCCACCATTACCATCAGGTCATCGTTGATGTTGTAAACGTCGCGTACTTTCCCGTGGTACACACTTTTCTGTCCTGCGAAATGAAAATCGGTTGCTGTTAGTGCGTTGTTCATATTCTTTATTTTTTATATTGTTACTTCTTGTTTGTTGTCTTGTTTATCAGCCTTTTCATAGGCATTCACTATCTTTGTAACAAGTTTATGTCTCACTATGTCTTTGCTGGTCAGGTTTACTATGCCTATACCTTCAATCCCTGTCAGAATCTCCAAGGCCTCTCTCAGACCGCTTTTCTGTCCTTTTGGCAGGTCCACTTGTGTCATGTCACCTGTTACAATCATCTTGGTATTCCACCCCATTCTGGTCAGAAACATTCTTATCTGTGCAGTTGTAGCGTTCTGGGCTTCGTCAAGAATCACTACTGCGTCGTTCAGTGTCCTGCCACGCATGAAGGCGAGTGGTGCTATTTGTATGATGTGTTTGTCCATCATGTCTTGTAGTTTAGCGGCAGGCACCATGTCTTCCAATGCGTCATATAATGGTTGTAGGTAAGGGTCTATCTTTTCTTTCATGTCACCTGGCAAGAATCCTAATTTCTCACCTGCCTCCACTGCGGGCCTTGACAGTATAATCCTCTTGGCTGTCCTTTCTTTAAGTGCTTTCACGGCAAGGGCTATTGACAGATAAGTCTTGCCTGTTCCGGCTGGTCCTACGGCAAAAACCATATCGTTTTTGTTGTAGGCATCAATTAGTGACTGCTGCGTAGAGGAACGTGCTTTTATCGGTTTGCCAGAGATGTTATATACTACCACATCCTTTACTCCCTCCATGTTTGTGGGGTGACCTTTCACTATGTCAAGTATGTTCTCCTCACTTATCACGTTGTATTGTAGTACGTACTGCCTTATGCGTTCTATGCAACCCTCGAAAGCACACATCTCAGCCTCGTCGCCCAAAACCCTTATAACGTTGTCACGCGCCATGATGCGCAGTTTTGGGTGCAGCGAGCGTATCATTTGCAAATGGCAGTTGTTGATGCCATAAAACGTAACGGGGTCAATATCCTCAAGGATAATATGCTTTTCTACCACTTCTTTCGTATATTATTCTAATAATTGTGCAAAATTACAAAACTTTTTCCATATTTCGATAACTTTTTAGTACCTTTGTTCCCCGATAACACTTTTTTTCTTTATTTAGGGACAAAACATACATAAATGAGTATAAACAAGACAACATATTTACATACTTTCGCTGCTGTCACGGTGTTACTGGCACTTGTAAGATGTGCGTACCATTCCAATTTTTTTGATAAACAACATTCTCATTCTCAAGGCCCTGTTGCTTGTGCAGACACCTCGCAATGTCAGGAGTTGACTAATACGCAACCCATACAATCCCAAACGCAGCAGAGCGGTTTATCACATACTATGAAGTTGGAACCTCAGGTTGCAGAGCCTAAGTATCATAGGATACTCAGTGTGCCATCATACAAGACTGCTTTTCCTGATAGTAACAATGTGCAGATGCTCTCTGCACAGCGTTATGGTGTTACTCCTGTTGCAAACCGTGGGGATGCTGAACGGCGCAAGGCGGAACTGGTATATGTTGCAGCGAACCCTTTTTTTCATGTTGACCCGTTGAGGGAGAGTATTCCGTACCTTGTTCCGCGAGCCAGCGTGCTGTTGCAGGATATTGGCAGGGCTTTTTATGATAGTTTATATGTGAAAGGTGTACCCTTACATCAGGTTATTGTCACCAGTGTGTTACGTACCGAGGAGGACGTGGTGCGTCTGCGCAGGCATAACAGTAATGCCAGTGAGAATTCATGTCATCGTTATGGCACCACTTTTGATGTGTGTTATAATCGTTATGTCACTGTCCAGACCCAATCGCAACCTCGACGTCAGGTGCGTAATGATACATTGAAGTGGGTATTGTCTGAGGTACTGCGCGATATGCGTCAGGCTGGCAGGTGTCATGTGAAGTATGAGGTAAAGCAAGGCTGCTTCCATATAACGGTAAGGTAGGCCGTAGGTTATGTGCAGTGCCCATGGTGTCAGTAAGTGTAATAGATATTCAGGAATAGGGGAGTACACGCAAGAAGAGGCTGTGTCAAAAGTAACTGACAGCCTCTTCTTGCGCTATATTGTTATCTCCGTTCCTTGTTCCGCCTCGCCTGAGAGTATGCGTTCGCAGAGCACATCTTCGATGTGTGTCTGTATCGCACGTTTCAGTGGGCGTGCGCCATATTGTATGTCGTATCCTTCCTTCGCCAGTTTCTCCTTTGTCTCCTCTGTCACCGTGAGGGTGTAGCCAAGGTCTGCCACGCGCCTGTATAGTGCCGCCAACTCTATATCCACAATCTTGCGTATTGCTTCAAGGTTAAGTTGGTCAAAGGTTATAATCTCGTCAAGGCGATTGAGAAACTCTGGTGCGAACTGCTTGCTGAGACTCTTCTGTATTATGGAGCGTGCGTATTCGCGGTCTTTCTCGTTCATGTCCTTACCGCTACCGGACGCTGCCGTAAAGCCTACGCCGCGGGCAAAGTCTTTCAGTTGTCGTGTGCCTGCGTTGGAGGTCATGATGATAATGGTGTTGCGGAAGTCTATCAAACGACCGTTACCGTCAGTCATACGACCTTCGTCAAGCACTTGGAGAAGCATGTTGAACACCTTGCCGTTGGCCTTTTCTATCTCGTCAAGCAGCACGATGGAGTAGGGCTTCCTGCGTACTTTCTCTGTCAGTTGGCCTCCTTCCTCGTAGCCTACGTATCCTGGAGGGGCACCAACGAGGCGTGAGGTGTTGAATGACTCAGAGTATTCGCTCATGTCTATGCGTATCATCGCATCACTGGTGCCAAACATCTCTTCTGCCAGTTTCTTCGCAAGATATGTTTTTCCTACACCTGTTGGACCGAGGAACATGAATACTCCTATCGGGTGGTTAGGGTCATGCAGGCCTATTCTGTTACGTTGTATGGCGCGTACCATCTTCTCTATGGCGTTGTCTTGCGCTATAACGGAGTTCTTCAACTTTGCTGCCATGCCGCGAAGTCTCTCTCCTTCGCTCTCTGCCATACGCTGTACTGGTATGCCTGTCATTCTTGCCACAACGTCTGCCACATCGTCTGCTGATACTGTCTCACGGTTTCCGGTGTCCCCTTGCTGCCAACGGTTGTTGAGTGTAGATAGTTCTTCTTCCAGTCTTATCTGCAAGTCACGGCAGTTTGCTGCCAGTTCAAAGTCCTGATTGTGTACTGCCAGAAGTTTCTTACGCTTTGCTTCGCGTATCTCTGTCTCAAGTTTTGTTATGTCCTCTGGTACATCAGCGTGGCGCAGGTGAATGTGTGCGCCGACTTCGTCCATAGCGTCTATGGCCTTATCAGGGAAGGCTCGGTCTGTGATATACCGCTGTGTCAGTTTTACGCAGGCGTTAATTGCGTCGTCGGTGTATGACACATGATGGTGTCTCTCATACCTTTCTTTCAGGTTTTCGAGTATTTGTATTGTTTCTTCTGGTGTTGAAGGTTCAACGATTATCTTTTGGAATCTCCTTTCCAATGCTCCGTCCTTCTCTATGGTCTTGCGGTATTCGTCCAGTGTAGTGGCGCCAATGCACTGTACTGCACCACGTGCAAGGGCGGGTTTCAGCATATTTGCTGCGTCCATTGAGCCTGCTGCGCTGCCTGCACCGATGATGGTGTGTATCTCGTCAATGAATATAATGATGTCTGGGTTCTGCTCCAGTTCCTTGATAAGGTTTTTTATTCTTTCCTCAAACTGTCCGCGGTATTTTGTTCCTGCCACCATGCTTGCCATGTCAAGTGATACCAGTCTTTTGCCGAATAGTACCGGTGAGGTGCGGTGTGAGGCTATCATCTGTGCCAATCCCTCTACTATTGCGCTTTTTCCTACGCCTGGTTCGCCTATGAGTATAGGGTTGTTTTTCTTACGGCGGCACAGTATTTCCTGCAAGCGCATTATTTCTTTCTCACGTCCTACTACCGGGTCCATCTTTCCTTCGGCTGCTGTGGCTGTCAGGTCAATGGCGAAGGCGTCTATCACCGGTGTCTGTCGTGCGCCCGATCCGTCAGTGCGTCGTGCGGTCTTGCTGCTTGACTGCTCGCTGTTGGACTGGCTTTCTGTTGTCTCGTCATCATCGTCGTCAGAGAGACTCATGCTTGCCTCTGGCGTTTGCAGTTCCTTTCCGCCCCCCGCTGTGATGTCGTCCTCTGTGCTGTCAGCGGTGGTTAGTGTGGTGTTATAGCCGTCTGTGTCAGAAGGGGCTATGCCTCTTGCCAGACAGCGTGATACGTTACCATAGTTCATGTTGTTATGTTCTAATATGCTACGCGCCTGATTGTTGTTCACATCATGCAGTATTGCGAGCAGCAGGTGTTCCAGTCCGACGGTGTCTTTCCTGTCCATGCGTGCTTCAAGAGCTGCTAACCGCATCAGTTGGTTGGTCTTCTCGTCAAGGGCGGGATAGGTATCACTGCTCTCGGCGGTAAGTTCTTCTGTCTGTATGTCACTGTTGGCAGCAGCTACTTCGTCCTGTTTTAGATGACTTTCGCAGTCGATGGTGACATCGGTCTTGCTTATGTTCAACTGTCGCATTATCCTGTCTGCCACTGTGTCTCTCTGTTTTAGCAGAGCCATCAGTAGGTGTTCAGGCCTTACGGTGGTGCTTCGGTGTCGCCTTGCCTCCCGTCTGCCCTCATCAATCAGCGATGTTATGTTTTCTGAATATTTGTTGTGCACGTATAGTCCTCCTGTATCTTGTGTGTCTTGATGATAATTATTATACCCTTGTGAACTTACAAATATCATGCCAAAGGCCTTGTGTACTTACTTTTTTCGTTGTCTTCACGATGTATATCACGGGGGTGTGGGAGTGGGGTGGGGACTGCTTTGCGGGGAGGTGAGCGGTATGTTGTTTTGTAAAAGATGGCAAATCACCCAGTAATCAGTACCTTTTCACCCAGTAATCAGCACCTTTTTACCCAGTAATCAGCACCAGATTACGTCAGTAAAAGTTTGCTGCCGTAACGTAGAAAGGAGGTAAACAACGGTGAGGTCGCCCTATATATAAATAAGGTGTAGATGGATTTTGACAGAATTGTTTTGTGGAATGAAATATATTTTGTACTTTTGCAGGAGATAACAGTCCCGTGACGATATGGCGGTGTGGCAGGTCACAGATGTCGTTTGACAAGGGGCGGTTTATTAGTAAAGCAGAAATTGAGTAATATACAACCAAAAAATATAACAATGGCAATAGTAAAACCTTTTAAGGGCATACGCCCTCCAAAAGACCTTGTGGAGCAGGTCGAGAGCCGTCCTTATGACGTGCTTGATTCAGAAGAAGCACGTGCGGAGGCTGGTGACAACGAGAAGTCGCTGTATCATATCATCAAGCCGGAGATAGATTTCCCCGCAGGCACCAGCGAGTATGACCCTCGCGTATATGAAAAGGCCGTGGAAAATTTCAAGAAGTTCCGTAAAAACGGGTGGTTAGTGCAGGACAGTAAGGAACAGTATTACATCTATGCCCAGACCTCATGCCTGCCTGCCAATGGCGGTAAGGAAAAAACACAGTACGGACTGGTGGTAGGTGCATACTCAGGCGATTACCAGACGGGTGTGATAAAGAAACACGAACTCACACGACGTGATAAAGAAGAGGACCGTATGAAGCACGTGCGCATCAATAATGCCAACATAGAGCCGGTTTTCTTTGCCTATCCAGACAATGCTACACTGGACGCATTGATAATGAAGTATGCAGCCACACAGCCAGAATACGATTTCGTGGCACCGATAGATGGCTTCCGCCATCAGTTGTGGGTGGTCAGTGACGATGCCGACATAAGCCTTATAACGGAAGAGTTTGCCAAGATGCCCGCTCTCTATATAGCCGACGGACACCACCGTTCCGCTGCCGCCGCACTCGTAGGAGCAGAGAAAGCAGCGCAGAACCCGAATCATAAAGGAGACGAGGAGTATAACTACTTCATGGCAGTATGTTTCCAGGCAAGCCAGTTGACGGTGCTTGACTACAACCGTGTAGTGAAAGACCTTAACGGAAACACCTCAGAGCAGTTCCTCGAAAAACTGTCAAAGAACTTCACCGTAGAGAAGAAAGGCGCAGAAGAATACCGTCCTCAGCACGCCCACGAGTTCTCACTATATCTGGACGGAGAGTGGTATGCCCTCAATGCCAAGCCCGGAACATATAACGATGCAGACCCGATAGGAGTGCTTGACGTGGATATTTCCTCACGACTTATCTTGCAGGACATTCTCGAAATAGGCGATCTGCGTTCCAGTCAGCGCATAGACTTCGTAGGAGGACTACGTGGTCTCGGAGAATTGAAACGCCGCGTGGATTCAGGAGAGATGCGTGCCGCTCTGGCACTATATCCTGTTTCTATGAAGCAGATAATGGATATAGCCGATTCAGGCAACATAATGCCACCAAAAGCAACATGGTTTGAGCCGAAACTGCGTTCCGGACTTGTAATACACGAACTCGTATAACGCTATCTGGGCGGTGCCTCCTTAAAAAAGGATGCATCGCCCAGAACTTTTCGTAACAGCCCGTTTGAACAGACTGTCGCAAGGAAACGATTTTGTAGGACATACACATTATGAAAAAATAGCGTAGAGACGCTTTTTTTTAGGTTGGCATACAAAAATGTCAGTAAATATTTGGAGAAATAAAAAAAAATCACTACCTTTGCACTCGCAATTCGGAAACGACTGTAATACAATCGCACAATTCCGGTAGCGAAAGCATCTGCGGATGCAATGTTTATTGAGACAAAAAGGTGTCGAACAAACTGTCCGAGTAACTTTGGAAGGTTGGGTGAGTGGCTGAAACCACCAGTTTGCTAAACTGACGTACGGGTTTACCGTACCGGGGGTTCGAATCCCCCACCTTCCGCACCTTACCTCTCAATGTCGCGCAAATGTTCGCGGTGGATTCATCTAAGGGTTAGGATTCAAGATTCTCAATCTTGCCATAGGGGTTCGAATCCCCTATCCACTACAAAGCGCTTGCTTAAAGAAGACGGCAGGCAGCGATTAGGACAAAGGCGGACAAACATAAACAGACGGTGGATTCATCTAAGGGTTAGGATTCAAGATTCTCAATCTTGCCATAGGGGTTCGAATCCCCTATCCACTACAAGGACGAAACAAAGCGGTGTTCAGTGTCATGAGCATCGCTTTAATTGTATCAACACATGACGCACCCAAAATATATACATATCACTATATTGCTGCTGTTGGTGGCTGTGCAGGCCTTCCCGCAGCTGAGGCAGAACTCTGCCTACAAGGACTACAT
>JALFNY010000043.1 GCA_022774105.1 Prevotella sp. | reverse complement strand
TCAATGTGGACCAGAATGGCTACAAAGCCACGCTGTCCGCAGAGCAGGGTAAGACGTTGAAGTTCAAATATTGGGATTTGCCAGTAGGTAAGACTTTTACAATAAATCTTCCACGCTTTGAGGATATATATGGCATGCAATGTTCTGATAATGTAACCCTGAACATAACGTCTGCTTCCACGACAATACCAATAGAACACCGTACCTTTAACTATATAGTGGGAGTAGATGGTGACATAGACGGAGCCATAGAGGCAGCGAATGGTGCCACTGGCACAGACAGATATTATATTTTCGTGCCAGATGGCGTCTATGAACTGAAAGGAAATGACCCATTGAACAAATACGGTATGACAAGTGACGGCAATTGGCCGTGCGATGAAAATGGTATTCCCCGTGATGATATGTTGGGCAAGAACAATGGCATGACAAAGTTAACAAGGGCTAATGTCTCATTGATAGGTCAGAGCCAGAAGGGTGTACAGATATATAACCATCCTATCGTGGAGGGCATCGGTTATACCTCTACGTTGCATACCGATAAGACTGCCACCGATTTCTATGCAGAGGAACTGACGATGGAGAATCGTTTCCGGTATTGGAGTTCTACAGACGGACAGGCAACGAGTTTGAGTGCCGGTCGTGCGGTGGTGTTCTGGGACCAGGGCAACAGAAGTATTATGAAGAATGTAGAACTGTGGAGTTGGCAGGATACATATTATTCAAGTAATGTAAGTCCTGATTACCGTGGTTATTTCGAGAACTGTGTCATCGCTGGTTGCGTCGATTGGTTCTGCGGTAACGGTGATATATGGATAGAGAAGAGTGACATAGTGGTACGTGACCGTTCAGGAAATAACATCGTTGCTTCTTCCACTGATCCAGGACAGCAGTGGGGATATGTATTCAATGAGTGTAGGATAATACCTGAGACGGATAATCCTATAAGGTTTAAGGACAACGACTGGACTTTTGCACGTCCGTGGAATTCTTCTCCTGCTTGTACGTTTATCAGGACGAAGATGTCAATAAGCCCGCGTTCTGCAGGATGGGGTGTTATGACCAACGGACTTGTACTTCGCTTCCATGAGTATAAGTCAATGGATACCAATGGGACGCTCCTTCCTCTCGGCACACGTTCTCTCGTGGCATGTTCTCCTGCTGCTGGCTCTGACGACTGTATTCTCACCGATAACGAAGCCGCAGCATATACCATACGTGCCGTGATGGGTGGTACCGACTCTTTCGACCCTGTGTCACTGACAAAGCAGATAGATGCCAAGACGGCTGCTGCGGAGGAGAAAGACCCCGAAAACTCTTATGAATGGGACGCACAGATAGAGTTGGACGATGACCGTCTGCAATGGAAGACGGAGCCAATGGCACTGTGCTACTTCGTGTTTAAGAAGAATACAGAAACAGGAAAGTGGGAGTATCGTGCTAACGTGGCTCAGCAATCAGATGACGAGACGATGACAGGATTGAGTCTTGAGCGTTTCGGTTCTGGTACATATATGGTGCGTGCTGCCAACCAGCGAGGAGGACTGGGAGCACCAACAGAGGAAATAGAGTATGTAGAACAGGACAAATACACCCTCACCATAACTCAGACGGAGGGTGCAGAGGCAGGATATGGGTGGTCAACGATATGTCTGCCGTACAATGCTAAGAACCCTGCATCAGAAGAAACTATCACAATGTATGCAGGAAAGGAGGTAAGCAATTACGTCTTGACGCTGCAGTCTGTGGATATTATCAACAAGGACAGGGGTTATGTGGTATATGGCAGGGTAGGAGAGTATGTCTTCAAGAGTACCTCACACTCCTCAGATGTTGAGACAATACTTGATGGTAACCCATCATCCGTGAGCATCGACAAAGGAAATATCAACTGTTATGTGCTTGCCAACAAACCCACTACCTATGGCATCGGTTTCTACAAATATACGGGTAATACCCTTGCAGCAAATAAGGCATGGTTACCTATAAGCAAGGTAACTTCCGACGTGGAGACCCTCGATACACAAAGGGCAGTGCTGCTGAGTATAAGACCGGGTGATGGTACAAGTATATTGTCGCCGGGTATTGTAAGCATTGGGTGGATAGGTTCTTCTATATACGACCTCAATGGTCTGCCCGTTCGTACACCGATAAAAGGTCATGTGTACATCGTCAACGGACAGCAGATGTTGTGGCGATAGGGGCGGGTAGTACTGCTCCAGCAGACGCTATATGTTAGTGTATAACCCCGAAGGGGCTTCGTTGATAATTCCGAATCGGTCGTTAGATTTATGTCTATCAGCGGTCTGATGACCGATTTGGGATAATGTTTTGTTGGCAGAAAAAGCAACGTAAAAAATTTAGGAGACATATTTCTTTTCACGGAAATATGTCTCCTGACTTTTTTGTTCAGTATGTATTCACCTTACTTATCCCTCATACTCCTGCCAACTCTTTATTTGTATGTCGCTGATGTCCATTTGGCAGAAGGCCTCTATGAAGGCACTTGCCAATCGTGCGTTGGTGATGAGGGGGGTGTTATGGTCAATGGCGGCACGACGTATGCGGTAGCCATTGCTCAGTTCCCTTCGTGAGTTGTTCTTAGGAATGTTCACTATGAGGTCAAACTTATGGTTAGAAATCATATCCATAATGTTTGGAAGGTCTTTATGCTTCTCATCGGGCCAGCCTACTGGTATGGCAGGTGCGTTGTTCTCGTTGAGGAATCGTGCCGTTCCCTCAGTGGCATACAGGGTATATCCTGCCTTTACAAGAGCCTGTGCCGCATCGAGTAGTGATGCTTTCTCTTTTGTGCCACCAGATGACAGCATTATGCCTTTGTCCTTTGACGGAATCTTGTAGCCTGTTGCCATCATGGCGTTGAGTAGTGCCTCTTCGTAGGTGTCGCCCATGCAACCCACCTCACCAGTGGAACTCATATCTACACCGAGTACGGGGTCAGCGTTCTGCAGTCGTGCGAATGAGAACTGTGAGGCTTTTACACCCATACGGTCGATGTCGAATGCAGATTTGTCCGCTTTCTGGTAAGGTGCGTCAAGCATTATTCTTGTTGCGGTCTCGATAAAGTTGCGTTTTATGACCTTGCTGACGAATGGGAAGGAACGTGAGGCGCGCAGGTTACACTCTATTACTTTTACCTCTCTTCCTTTTGCCAGATACTGTATGTTGAACGGTCCGGAGATGTTCAGTTCGTGGGCTATGGCACGTGAAATCTTCTTTATCTGCCTTGCTGTGGCAAATGAGATTTGCTGTGCTGGGAACACCATCGTTGCGTCACCAGAGTGTACACCGGCGTATTCTATATGCTCAGAAATACCGTATTCCACTATTTCTCCGTTTTGTGCCACTCCGTCAAACTCTATCTCGTTGGTCTCTGTCATAAACTGTGAGACAACAACGGGGAATTCTTTTGACACCTCGGCAGCCTCTGTCAGGAAGCGTGACAGTTCTTCATCGTTGTGGCATACGTTCATCGCTGCGCCAGAAAGCACGTATGAAGGACGTACGAGAACGGGGTACCCTACATCGGCAATGAATGCCTTTATGTCCTCCATTGATGTTAGCGCACTCCATTTAGGCTGGTCAATGCCTAACTGGTCAAGCATGGCGCTGAACTTACTGCGGTTTTCTGCGCGGTCAATAGAGACTGGTGAGGTACCGAGTATGGGTACTCCCTGACGGTATAGTTTCATTGCGAGGTTGTTAGGAATCTGTCCTCCCACGCTGACAATGACACCACGTGGAGCCTCAAGGTCAATGACATCGAGTACACGCTCAAATGACAACTCGTCAAAGTATAGTCGGTCGCACATATCATAGTCTGTGGAGACGGTCTCAGGGTTGTAGTTTATCATTATGCTCTTATACCCTAACTTACGTGCTGTCTCTATGGCATTTACCGAGCACCAGTCAAATTCCACTGATGAGCCGATGCGGTATGCACCGGAACCGAGAACGATGACAGACTTGTCATTCTTGTAATAGTTGATGTCATGCCCCTCAACGGAGTAGGTCATGTACAGATAGTTTGTCAGATCGGGGTGTTCGCTGGCAACGGTAGGAATACGCTTTACTGCTGGCAGTATGCCGAGTTTCTTACGCTGTGTGCGCACTGCGAGGTTTTCTTTCTCCATGTTACCCTCGTGGCGGTCAAGCACAAAGCGTGCTATCTGGAAGTCAGAGAAGCCCATTACCTTTGCCTTACGCATAACGTCAGCAGGGATTGCCTCTATGGTGTCGAAGCCTTTGAGCACTTTCTCATAGTCCACGATGTTCTTCAGTTTCTCTATGAACCACGGGTCAATCTTTGTCAGTGAGTAAATCTTCTCTATGCTGTAACCCTCTTCCAGTGCCTGTGCCATAGCAAAGATGCGCAGGTCAGTGGGGTTTGCCAGTTCCTCTTCAAGGTTTTCAAAGTGTATGTGGTCATTACCCACAAATCCGTGCATACCCTGACCAATCATGCGCAGGCCTTTCTGTATCAGTTCTTCAAAGGTACGGCCGATGGACATTATCTCGCCTACTGACTTCATGCTTGACCCTATCTTACGGCTTACGCCAGAGAACTTGGTGAGATCCCAGCGTGGTATCTTGCAGATGAGGTAGTCAAGAGATGGTGCTACGTACGCAGAGTTGGTTGTTCCCATCTCTCCAATCTGGTCGAGGGTATATCCGAGGGCTATCTTCGCAGCCACGAAAGCGAGTGGGTAGCCAGTGGCTTTTGAGGCGAGGGCGGAAGAACGTGAGAGACGTGCGTTAATCTCAATGATGCGGTAGTCGTTGGTTTCGGCGTTAAAGGCGTACTGTATGTTGCACTCACCAACGATGTTGAGGTGTCGTACGCACTTGATTGCGAGTTCCTGTAACATCTTTACCTGTTCCTCTGTGAGTGAGCAGGTGGGTGCTACGACAATGGATTCGCCTGTATGTATGCCGAGTGGGTCGAAGTTCTCCATTGAGGCAACGGTGAAACAGTGGTCGTTAGCGTCACGTATTACTTCAAACTCTATTTCTTTCCAGCCTTTTAGACTTTCCTCCACCAGCACCTGCGGGGCAAAGGTGAAGGCAGATTCTGCTATCTCCTTGAATGTTTTTTCGTCAGGACACACACCAGAGCCAAGACCGCCGAGGGCGTATGCGGAGCGTATCATAATAGGGTAGCCTATCCTTCTTGCTGCTGCTATGGCGTCTTCCATGCTTTCGCAGGCCTGTGATACGGGAGTTTTAAGGTCAACTTTGTCCAACTCTTTTACAAAGAGGTCACGGTCCTCGGTGTTCATTATGGCCTCTACGCTGGTGCCGAGCACCTCAACACCGTATTCCTTCAATACGCCGTTGCGATATAAGGCGGTGCCGCAGTTGAGGGCCGTCTGGCCACCAAAGGCGAGAAGGATGCCGTCAGGGCGTTCCTTCTTTATAATCTCTGTAACGAAATGGGTGTTTACCGGAAGGAAATATACCTTGTCGGCGATGCCCTCACTGGTCTGTATGGTGGCAACGTTTGGATTAATCAGCACTGAGCGGATTCCTTCTTCGCGCAGAGCCTTAAGGGCTTGAGAACCGGAATAGTCAAATTCTCCCGCCTGTCCTATCTTCAGTGCACCTGAACCAAGGACAAGAACTTTCTTTAATTGCTTCTTCATATGATTGTTTAAGTTTTCTTGTTTGCCTGCTGAGGCATTGCCCCAACCAGGTACAAAGTTAACGCTTTTTTGCGGTTTTATCAAATTATAGCACGTTTTTTTTTGATAAAACGTGTTTAACCGATATTTTTTCGTAATTTTGCAGTTGTTCGATAAGCATTTACAATGAAAAAAACAGTAGATTTTCTCACTGCTTTGGCGGTGAACAATAACAAGACATGGTTTGATGGTCACAAGGATTTTTATTTGGAGGCGAAGGCTGAATGGGACGCTTTCGCACTGCGTTTCCTTGCTGGGGTGGAGAGGTTTGACCCTCGGGTGAAGGGCTTACAGTTGAAGGATATAACGTATCGCATATACCGTGACCTGCGTTTTACTCAGGATAAGCGTCCGTATAAGTGGCATTTCGGCACATACGTCTGTCCTGGTGGTAAGAAATCGGGTATGGGAGGATATTATATCCATATAGAGCCATCAACTGACACCTATTTCCTTTGTGGCGGACTGTATAACCCTGATAAACTAACGTTGAAGAGCATACGTGAGGAAGTGATGCTGGAGCCAGACGCTTTCCACGCCTCTTTGCAGTCTTGCCCGGACTTTGAACTACCGTGGGAGGCAGCGTTAAAGAAAGTGCCGAAGGATTATTCGCCACAAGACAGACACTCAGAGTATTACAGATTGAGGAGTTTTGAGTTGTATAAGCGTATAGATAAGCGTGCGGTGCTGTCAAGAGACTTTCTTGACAGTGCCTTGTCAGACCTTGAACGCACGCAACCTTTTACCGAGGTACTTAACCGTTGCTTTGATTATGCGCACAGCGAGGATTGATATGCTGCGCCTGTTGGCGGTGTCTCTCGTCATAGTTTGTAGCGTATGCGGAGGCGGTGTTGTACAGACGCGTCAGTAAGGAGCGAGGAACCCCTTGTAATCAGCACCAAATCGTGAAGTAAAAAGGTGCTGATTACGGTGTGAAGAGGCGTAAGTTACGTTGCAGAAATCAGCGGACGGAATGTGTAAGGAGAGTCCCTAAACGGTGAGCGAACATCAGGTTTAGGACCATAAAGGCCACGCCAGCCGTTCCCCATAGCAAAAGTTCCGTGATGGTCATGGAACACCAGATGCTTTGTAGGCCAAGAAAGGAGTAGGGAAGGAGAAGCAGGGAAGTGACAACCCCCGGTGTGTAACCTCTAAAAAGAAGGGCCTGCCCGATATGCACCAATAGATGTAAGGAGAACGCCATGAACAGTGCGGACCATATTTGCATACAGCAGTAGCCCTGAACAAGCACATAGCAGGTGGCGACAAGCAGTATAAGGAGTTCCTCAAAGGCTGCGATGGCGAACGCTTTGGTGTCGAGACGGCAAAGATGTGTTATCACGGGATTCAACTTCGGGAATCTTCTCAGCAGTGTGTCACGGTGTGACAGCATCCAACGATGTTGCACCAGCACTTCCTCGGCGTCATGTAAGAAGAAGGCAAGAGGGAAGGGTAGGACGAGGTATAATACGCTTAAAGCACTCATTGTTGTTT
>JALFNY010000039.1 GCA_022774105.1 Prevotella sp. | reverse complement strand
GCTTCCTGTATCTTAGAATATCCCAACAACCACGCCGCCGCCTTCACAGTGCGACGCTTCGGCATATTAGACAGGTCCATATCCTTCTCCATTCTGCAAGTAACCTTCACCCTATAATGAGGCACACGCTTCCTGAGCGGCACAATATTCTTGTTCACCTGACGCAAGATATACTCCTCCATTGTCATACCCTTGGGCAACACAAGCATCTCACTCAGTTGCACTGCCTCCTCCTCCATGCCGATAGCAGGCACCTCCATATCCGCAATCACAGACAAAGTGCGCTGCACGGTCTTATAACCAATAAAAGAAACAGACAACTTATGGCTGCCTGACGGTATGCCTGTCAACACATAACGACCAGCAAGGTCAGTGGTAACACTACGCTGCAAGTCATGCAAATGCACCGTAGCATACGGCATTGGCCTGCCACTCTCGTCATTAACAACTCCCCGCAACTCGTGGGCCAACGCCCTTTCAGCAAAGAAAAGAAACGTAGTAATAAGAATAAAAGTAATATAATAATGTGTATTTCTCATTTTTTCTTCCTACCTTTGCATAAACATTCTGCCACATAACACACCTGTTACCTCACCGTTCCACCCTCGGTTTCACGATGTCGAGTAGCCGTTGTAGGTTCTGCGGAGTGTTGGCAGCAATCACACCCCTACTCTCCGTGCAGGTAAGCGGGTTACCCGTAGAGTCAGAAATAACACCGCCCGCCTCAGTAACAATGAGTGATGCGGCCGCAAAGTCCCACGGACAAAGCAGATACTCGAAGTACATCTCACACCTACCCATTGCCAAATAGCACAGTTCCGGCGCACAAGCACCGAAGCGGCGGAAGTCATTGCACTGCTTAAACACCTCAAGTACTATCTCAGAACACACGTCAGCAAGTTCCTTGTGATACACGGTCAGAGCAGTACATATCACTCCATCCTCAAACGGGCGGTCTGAAACGTGGATGCGTTTGCCGTTAAGGAAAGCACCCTTACCCCTCTCTGCCGAGAATAACTCGCCAGTTCTGGGCAGGTAAACCACACCCATCAGCATCTCATCACCACGCTTTAACCCCACGCAGATGGCACACTGGGCTATCCCGCGACTGTAATTTGCCGTGCCATCAATAGGGTCTATAATCCAGGTGTAGTAGTGTGAGGTATCCTGTTTGTCCTTCTCCTCACAGAGGAAACCACTCTCTGGCAACAACATCGCCAGCCGATTACACAGGAAATCCTGCACTGCAACGTCAGAAGAGGTAACGATATTAGAGTAACCTCCCTTCTGTGAGATGTCAAAATGGTCGGTGTTCATATGGGCTGACGCCTCTTTCACCGTAGAAATAAGTTCATTTAGAGTTATCATTGTATCCGTTTGTTACTGGTTTATGTATGCAAATATACACTTTTTCCATATAACTTCGGTACATTTTGAATATTATTAGCAAACTTAAATACTTATGAATATAACAAGCAACAACGCTTATCTCCGCCTTCATCTCGGCATATTCATTGCCGGAGGCACTGGTATTTTCGGCCGAATGATTACTCTTACGGAGATTCCTTTGGTGTGGTACCGTATGCTTATAGCCGCCATTGTCATGGCAGGTATAATGTTTACGAGTGGTCGTCTGCATCGTCTGCCGCTCTCTCACCTTGCGAAGATAAGTTGTTGCGGTGCGTTACTGGCCATTCACTGGGTGTTATTCTATGCCAGTATCAAGGCTTCCAACGTTTCAATAGCAGTGGTTTGCATTGCTCTCGACGGCTTTTTCACCGCTATTCTCGACCCATTAATCTCTCATCGGCGCTTTTCTCCGCGTGAACTGCTGCTTAGTCTCATCACGCTTGGTGGTATTCTGCTGATTTTTGGCTTTGATTCCCGCTACCGTCTTGGTATTGTTTTCGGAATACTCACCTCTTTCTTCTACGCTCTTTTCTCCATATACAGCAAGGGGATACAACTTTCTACTGGGCATAAGAGCAGCACAATGCTTCTTTATGAACTTATCAGCGGGTGGCTGTTACTTACTCTTTGTCTGCCGTTTTACTCCCTACTCTACCCCAACAGCAGCCTCACACCTTCTACGGCTGACTGGTTTTTGTTGCCGGTATTTGGTTCTTTGTTCACCATCGGGCCTTTCTTGTTGCAACTTCAGGCGTTGCGGTGCATCTCGGCATTTACTGTTAATCTTAGTTATAACCTCGAACCGCTATACAGCATCGTCTTCGCTCTCGTCATTTTTGATGAGGGTAGCGAACTGAACCGTTACTTCTGGCTCGGTGTTCTGTTTATCATTCTCTCCGTGGTACTGCAAACTATCTACGCAAGGAGGGAGGGGCAAGGTAGTGATGCGTGACAGATTCTGGCACATTGGTAAGCGAAATAAGCAGTAATCTTATGACTGATTTGGGATAAAAAACAAGCGGATTAGTTTTTGTTGCATTACAATAACTAATCCGCTGCTTGTTCTTTGGGTTATGCTCCCAACTCAAGTGTCACGATAGAGTTCTTCGGTAACTTTACTTCCATTACTCCGTTCTTCACTTTTACCTCCTTAAACGGTGCCTCTTTTACCTTGTCTGGGTTCTCAAAGGTGTTGAGGTCATCAATCTTTGGGGTAGTGAGTATCACGCCTGTGGCTTTCTTTGCTGTTATGCCCTCTATGTTTACCTTTACGGTTTGTGCTTTGTTTATAGAGACATTGGTCAGTGATATGTGTACTCTGCCCTGCTTATCCTTTGAGGCTGTGGCGCTGACTAATGGCAGTTTTGCGTCAAAGTGGCGGTTTTTTCCCTTCATTTCCATTTCTTCGCACTCTATTTCTACTGGCAGATATGTGGCGTCTTGATGCACGCTGTACTGCTTGAACACGTAGTATGTGGGTGTTAGCACCATCTTCTCGTCCTTTGTCAGTATCATTGATTGCAACACGTTAACTATCTGTGCGATGTTGGCCATCTTCAGACGTTTGGTGTATTTATGGAAGATGTCAAGTGATGTGGATGCTACGATGGCGTCTCTCATGGTGTTCTGCTGGAACAGATGGCCTTTTATCGTGCCTGGTTCCTCGTCCCACCACGTGCCCCACTCGTCAAGTAACAGTGCTACTCGTCCGCGAGGGTCTTTCTCGTCCATTATTGCTATGTGTTTCTTCAGCACGTCTTCTATCTCACGGCACTTGCCTATTGTCCAGTAATACTGTTCTTCCGTGAACTTTGTGGCAGAGCCTTTGGAACCGCTCCAGCCTGGCACCGTGTAGTAGTGCAATGACAATCCCGCCATGTTTCCGGAGCCACGGTCCATCAATACCTTGGTCCAGTTGTAGTCATAGTCACTTGCTCCGCTGGCAATTTTGAACAGGTTGTGGCCGTCATAGTTGCGGCAGTAGGTGCTGTAACGGCGGAACAGGTCAGCATAATACTCTGGGCGCATGGTGCCTCCGCAGCCCCATGACTCGTTACCCACACCGAGGTATTTTAGATTCCACGACTTTTCACGCCCGTTCTTACGGCGCAGGTTAGCCATTGGTGAGTCGCCATCGCTGGTGATATACTCCACCCACTTTGCCAATTCTTCCACCGTTCCGCTGCCCACGTTGCCGCTGAGGTAAGGCTCGCAGCCCAGCAGTTCGCAGAGGTTGAAGAACTCATGTGTACCGAAGGAATTGTCCTCCACTGTTCCGCCCCAGTTGTTGTTTACCATCTTGGGGCGTTGTTCCTTAGGACCGATGCCGTCCATCCAGTGATATTCGTCAGCGAAACAGCCTCCAGGCCAGCGTAATACAGGAACTTTCAGAGCATTCAAGGCGTTCAGTACGTCTGTGCGGTAGCCGTCCTGATTAGGGATTGGGGAGTCTTTGCCTACCCAAAGACCACCGTAGATACAAGAGCCGAGGTGCTCGGCAAACTGTCCGTAAATCTCTTTTGGTATAACTTCACCCGGTTTGTCACCGTGCAACGTTACTGTCTGAGCCGTTACCTGAAGCGTGGTAGCCACCAGAACGGCTGTGCCCATAATGCGTCTTAGTCTCATAAGTGTTTAATTGTGTTAGGTTATGAATGATTATTGTTTTCTGTTTATCCTCTGCAAAAGTACAAAATTTATTACATTCTACCAAACAATATACGGTAAAAGGGTGCTGATTACGTCGTAATCAGCACCCTTTTACTTTGTCATCAGCACTTTTTTACCTTGTAATCAGCACCTGATTACTTTGCTATCAGCGGCACCTTGTCATCATAAGGTGTACTTGACAGCCTCTCACACCGTGATATTGCAGGCTTTGTTTGTTGGAGGATTACAGTCAGGACTGCTGTCAGCCGTGCATGGAAAGATGTTTCAAGGCAGTGTCACTCCGTCATTGCTGCCTGCATAGTTTGCAGCATTGTGTTCAGATTCTGCTCGTTGCAGCAAACGGCAAGGAAGGCTTCCGTGAGGTCAATGTCATCGTCCATTGCTACGGGAGCGGCATGGAGCAGGCACTGCATATTGTCTATCAGTAGTCGGAAGAGATACGCCTGATTTGTTCCCCCCGTGCCTTCGCCTCCTTCGGCGCGTCTGCCGGCGAAAAAGGCTCTTACCACCACCTGCGTCAAGGCACGCACCTCACGCTCGCAGTGACCCTTACTGTCAGTGAGATAGCCATCGGGGAAGCCGTCATAGAAGTCCTGCAACGTCATCACCTTGCCAGAAAGCAAGCAGGCAAAGTTACGGCGATACTCGGTTACCATGTCCTCATGCGCCTCCTCCGTGCGGCATACATGGCGAAAAAGGTCCATGGGGCTTTTTAATGTTGGTGCCACCTCCGGAGAACGGAGTATGGCAATGAGTTCCTCAGAGGTGTCATAATGTATTGTGGCAAGGGGTGTGAAGAGTATGTCGAAGTAGTGTTTGGAAATCTCTTCATAGTGCTCCAGCATTATTTGCTTTACGTTTTTGGGCGTCAGTTCCACGGCCTTGCCGTGCCCCTCGGCCGTTACAGAGAGAACGCCCTCGGCAAAAGAGGCGAAGAAGGCACGTATGAGTGCCGGTTGTGTGTTTGTCATTTTCTTCTGTGTAGATTGATATTACGCATCAGTCCTTCATATTTTGCTCGCTTGACGGCAGAGCCTTTGAAGAGTGTGCGGTATTGTTCGAGTGTTAGGTTGTGCCACTGATCACGTGTCATGGCACACAGCGACGCGGAAGGGCGTAACTCTTCCACCGGCGTGGGCTGTGCATTGCGGTTGTGCGGGCACGCCTCCAGACAGCGGTCACAACCGTATATGCTGTCGCCAAGTTTGTCTGCAATATGTGGCGGTATGCTGCCACGGTTCTCAATGGTATGATAGGACAGGCAGAGACGTGCGTCAAAACTATGGCCCAAGGCCTTGGTAGGACAGGCAGCGATACACTGTGTGCAGTCTGCACAGCGTGAAGTCATGGGCTTGTCATAACTGTCTGCCACGGCATCAGTCATTATTTCTCCGAGAAAAAACATGCTCCCCGCTCGTGGTATGATGAGTTGCCTATTACGCCCAATCCATCCTATGCCAGCCTGTTGCGCCCAATAGCGTTCAAGAATGGGGGCAGTATCACAGAATACACGGTAAAGACCGAGCCTAAGACGTGCTGCCAAGGCGTGAAGACGCTGCCGAACGACATCGTGATAATCCTTTCCCAGAGCATAGGCAGCGAGGCGGTAGCCTGCGGGTGACAGCCCATGAGAGGGGTCAGGAGCGTATGACATGGCGAGGCAAAGCATTGAACGTGCCTCTGGCATGAGCAGACGAGGGTCAAGACGCAGATCCTCATGGTTGGCAAGGTATGCCATTTCCGCATTGCGCCCGTCACGAATCCAACGGCGGTAGCGCTCAGCAGTAACGGCATCTACCGCCGTCGGAGACACAATGCCACAGGCATGAAAGCCAAGGTCACGCGCAATACTAACCACCTCTGCCCTGTGAAGTACGGCAGACAGAGGTGACTGGTCAGTCAAAGGTCTTGAACTCATATCCTTGTTCCTTCAAATATCTTAAAGAGGCAGGCAGCGCATAGCGCAGTTTGTCAATGCTTTTCAACGAATCGTGGAAAGTGATGATAGAACCATTGCGGGCATATAACACCACATTGCGGAACACATCGTATGCATTAAGCAGGTGGGAATAGTCACGAGTAACAAGGTCCCACATGACGATGGTGTATCTACGGCGCAACAAATGATATGCCCCCTGCCACATCCAACCATGTGGTGGCCGGAAAAGATGTGAGTGTATCAACGCATTTGCCTTCTCCGCATTGTTGCTGTAATTACGTATTGTATGACGAAAACAGCCCCAATGGTTATAGGTGTGGTTGCCTATCTGGTGTCCCTCAGCCACGATACGGTCGTAAAGTTCAGGATGTCGCTTCACATTCTCACCCACCATGAAGAACGTTGCCTTGGCATTGTACTCCCTAAGAGTATCAAGTATGAAGGGCGTTGACTCTAAAATAGGCCCGTCATCGAATGTAAGATACACCGAATGGTCATTAGGATCCATACGCCACAGTGCCTTGGGGTATATCCAGCGGAGCCATTTCGAGGGTTGTTCTATTAGCATTGTTAACGTGTATATGTAAAAGACAAAAAGCAAAGGATTAGAAATTGTAACTGCATGAACGGTCTTTCAGAGAACATATCCGCACAATTACAACCTCTAATCCTTATCGTTTTTCCGACAGTTTGTATTTCATTATTCCAGAGAACCGCCGCGTCCGGTGTATCTGTCCAGCATTACAGAAAACTCTTGCATCTTTTTCTCAGCGAGAGGACTACCATATTCTGCCGTCAAGTCAGCCAGAGCCTTTAATGTATAGATATGATACACGCACTCACGCTGTGATGACATGAAGCGTGACGGAGCAAGAGAGAGATACCAGTTGAGGTACTGCACGGAGTTATTCCACACTGTTTTGAGCAAGCGCTCAGCCTTATCCTTGCGGCCAAGAGCGTAATATGCCTCGACAAAGTCTATTCCTCCACTCGAATAATTCATCGGAACATTATACTCAGGAATTACCTTCTCAGCGTAATCAATGGCTTTCTTCGCCTTATCCATCTTGCCTTCGGCTATGAGATGGCTGATAAGCGTACCGAAAAGACGGCGGTGTGTGTAACACATTCGCATCACTGTCTCGTCAAGATAGAGCCCTTTGGTCTGTAAACCACCGTACTTGTAGCGTGTCATCACGTTGCGATACACCTTCTCCGTGTCAAAGTTGGTGCGCATATTGGTGTGGAACGGAGTGATACGGTTAACCAATCCCTCCTGAATGAAGTTCTCACCAAAGTTCATGTAGTTCTCCTGAGCAACAGTAGCCGCTACATATAGAGGTCTTGTCCAGTTGCTATTGGCGAGCAACTCAAGTAACATAAGGTCTCCTTTGTACAATGCACGCTTGCCAACAAGGCTTATTGCCATACGGTCTGGTATGACAACGTTGCCTAAGGAATCCTTCGGCAGCATCATACCACTACGTTTTACCGCTTCTTTATCTATGTTAAGATATAAGGTGTCGGTAGGTATTACGTGGTAATCAGCATCGTTTTTGTTGCCGCGCACCCATCTATTGAGAACGTTTTTGATTTCAAATGGGTCCTCACCGAATTGTTTTGCCGCTGCAACGGGGTCTTGTTTGAAGTACTCTTGTATCTGATACTTCCATTCAGCCTTTACCTCTACGTACTCATTTGTACCTGCACAGTAGTCCAATCGTGGCCAATTGATTGGCAGAGAGGGTGACTTCCACGCTGGACGCACCATCTGATCGATGTACCAGTCGGTCTGTAAGTATGACAAGTTGCACACTCTTGCGTCGGTACGAACCTGTTCTACGTCTTGATTGTACCACAACGGGAAGGTGTCATTGTCGCCATTGGTGAAGATTATGGGGTTTCCTTCGTCTTGAAGTGACATGAGATAGTTCTGTCCGAAGTCCCGACAGGTGTATCGTCCGGAGCGATCGTGGTCGTCCCATGTTTGTGATGCCATTTGTATTGGTACCATAAGTGCTACCAATGATACTGCTGCAGCGATGGCAACGTTTTCTTTTTTTGTCTTGCGGGCTATCATGTCGATGATTGCTGCCACGCCCATTCCGCACCAAATGGCAAAGGCATAGAAGGAGCCTGCGTACGCATAGTCACGTTCTCTGGGCTGCATTGGTGTCTGGTTGAGGTATAATACAATGGCAAGTCCTGTCATAAAGAACAGGAAGAATACCACCCAGAACTGCTGTATGCCTTTTCTGTCTCTGTATGCTTGCCAGAATAGTCCTATGAGTCCGAGCAGAAGGGGCAGGCAATAGAATACGTTGTGTCCTTTATTTGCTTTCAATTCGTCTGGCAAACGGCTCTGATCGCCCAGCATCATGTTGTCGATAAAGGGTATTCCGGTTATCCAATTGCCGTGTTCGAGTTCTCCGTTGCCTTGTATATCGTTCTGACGTCCCGCGAAGTTCCACATGAAATAGCGCCAATACATGAAGTTGCATTGGTATGAAAGGAAGAACTTGAGGTTTTCAAGCAATGTGGGTACCTTCACATCTACTATCTGTCCGCAGCGGTCATATTGTCGAATGGTTCCTTCCACGCCGCCCATCCATGCCTCATATGCGCCTGCATAGTCTGAACTGTGCATACGTGGGAAGAGGACATTTTGTGCATATTCGTAGGAATCTTTTGTTCTTACTACGAAATATTTATCTTTTTCGTCTGGGTTCTGCTTCTCTACGCGCTGGTAAACGGGGCTACCTTTTTTCATTCTTGGTATGCACATATTGCCTTCTATGTCGAGTGCCACCTGTGAGGTGTACTGTGGACCGTAGAAGAGGGGTCTGTCTCCGTACTGATCACGACTGAGGTAGTTGCCGAGTGTGAAGATGTCCTCTGGTGAGTTCTGGTCCATCGGAGGGTTGGCAGATGAGCGTATCACGATGAGTGAGTAGGTGGAGTAGCCTATCATCAGCATGAGCATACAGCATAGTGCTGTGTTCTTGATGCGGTTTGTTATGATGGGAAGGCCGTCACGTTTGATTATCAGCCCGCAGTATAGCAGGGCGAGTATTATTATTCCTATTATTACTGCACTGATTCCGTAGCCATAGAACGGTATGCCGAGCATTGCTACTGACAGCAGGAATGATATATTGCCACGCATTACGCTCTTGTCTGCGTAGGTTTCGTATATTGCCCACATGACTGTCAGCACGAGCAGCACAAGGTATATGATTGTGCCTGTGTTGAAAGGCATACCGAGACAGTTGACGAAGAAGAGTTCAAACCATCCGCCTACGGTAATGATTCCCGGCACAACGCCATAGAGTACGGCTGCTACTATTATCATGCTGACGGCAAGGGCTATGAGTGAGCCTTTCAGGTCAGCGTTGGGGTATTTCTTATAGTAATATACGAGTACTATGGCAGGTATGCAGAGGAGGTTCAGCAGGTGAACGCCTATGGAGAGACCTGTCATGTATGTTATCAGTATCAGCCATCGGTCAGCGTGTGGTTCGTCTGCGTGGTCTTCCCATTTCAGTATCATCCAGAACACCACGGCCGTGAAGAAGGATGAGTAGGCATATACTTCTCCTTCTACGGCAGAGAACCAGAAGGTGTCACTGAACGTGTATATCAGTGCGCCCACCACGCCAGAGGCTTCTATGGCGATTGTTTTTACGATGGTAAGGTCCTCCCATTTGTCTATCAGCAGCCTGCGTACAAGGTGGCTGATAGTCCAGAAGAGGAAGAGGATACAGCCTGCTGACAGTAGTGCCGACATGGTGTTGACCATCATGGCGACCTGTGTTGGGTCACTGGCAAACTGTGAGAATAGGTTTGCCGTGAGCATAAAGAAGGGTGCACCGGGTGGATGTCCTACCTCAAGCAGGTAACCTGTCGTAATAAACTCAGGGCAGTCCCAGAAGGATGCCGTTGGTTCAATCGTGGAACAATATACGAATGAGGCGATGAG
>JALFNY010000036.1 GCA_022774105.1 Prevotella sp. | reverse complement strand
GCCTTTTTAGTGTCAACAGGCGCATGCGACGCACCATACACATTATACAATATACCGTTGTCAACATTGATATCTTCTGGTACAAAGGTAGAATCCTCCTGCCAAGACAGCAACAAGGTACCGTCCCCACGGTCAGTCACTGAGACAGTTGAGGGTGCAGCAGGCGTTTGTTTCTCATACCATTTCATTGTCGGCTGTAACGCAGGGTATCTTGAAAAAGTCCCCACCGTATAGTCATACAGGCCTTTGGTATTATCCGTAAGAAACTTGGAACGGAACATACAATAGCCCATACCATACTGCCGCAGGACGTGCATTTCCTGAGTAATATCACTCAAAGGCCAGTCTTTCTCCTTTGAGTCAAGAAAATAAATGCCCAGTCCCGGAGTAACAATACGTCCATTCGAACGCTCCAACCAGTCTATGGCAAAAGGGTAGAAGTTGTCACCGCGGAAATACATCATAGGAAACAATGCGTCCATCAGCCCCTCCCTCAGCCACATAGCAGCGTCCTGACACACCGTCTCTCTTGCATTCCACCCATGACTCCACTGCCTTCTCGTGTCAGAATATTTCCCTACGGGAGAACATGACAACATGACCCATGGCTTTTCTGCCTTCACGGCAGAATGAACAGCACGAACTATGCGAGTAATGTTATCACGCCCCTTTTCCCTATCCCCTATTCTTTTCCAAGCATCAGGATAACGTATATAATCCAGATGTATTCCATCGATATCATAACGAACCGTTATATCCCTACAAAAACGTGCTAAATAATCCGCTGTTCCACTTTTTTCAGGATTCATAAAACCCTCATTCCCAACCTTTTTAAGCAAAGATGGTATAGTCCTACGTAAAGTCTTACAACCAGCCTTATCCCATTGCCCGACAGGTATTGCCACCACCCAAGCATGAAGTTTCATGCCACGCTTGTGACACTCGTCGACAGCAAAGGCGAGAGCGTCATAATTAGGCGAACAAGCAGGTATTCCAGAAAGGCAACCATCCCACGGTTCCATCTCCGAGGGGAATATGGTTGTAGCACGTATGCGCGTCTGTAAAAGCACGGTATTTACACCCGCGGCAGATAATTTGTCCAAGATTTCGCACAACTCCTGTTTCTGTTGCTCAGCAGAAGACAAAGATTGAGAATAAGTATGTGGCCAGTCTATGCCACCGATTGTAGCGAGCCACACAGCCCGCATCTCGTGCAAAGGCTCATAATTAGAAGGTTGAGAACTTAAAACAAAGCCCTGTGCAAGCACTTTTAGTTGCAGTACAGATATTACAAGCGCAAAAAAAACTTTTTTCTTCATTTCATATGCAAAGTTAGTGCTATTTTTTTGTAATAACAAATATTTTTTGTAATTTTGCAGAAATAATATATACAATCAAAGAAGAAATGATTTCATTCACATTAAGTCTTGTTGCCCTAATACTGGGTTACTTCTTCTACGGAAAGTTTGTCGAGACCATTTTCGGTCCAAGCTCAAAGCGCAAAACACCAGGAATACGCAAATTCGACGGTGTTGACTACCTTGTACTTCCTGCATGGAAGGTTTTTATGATTCAATTTCTTAACATTGCTGGCACAGGACCAATATTCGGTGCAATAATGGGAATGTGGTTCGGCGTCTCCTCATATCTCTGGATTGTCCTTGGATGTATATTCGCAGGTGCCACACACGATTATCTCTCAGGCATGATAAGCATGAGAAAAGGTGGCATTTCACTTCCCGACATGGTAGGACAATATCTTGGTGGCACTTACAGGAAACTCATGCTCGTGTTTGCCACATTACTACTTACCCTCGTTGGAGCAGTATTTGTACTTAGTCCTGCCACGTTGCTGACAGGGCTCATGCCTACCGACAGCATATTTAACAATCTGTCGGTATGGATAATTATCATCTTTGTGTATTACATAATTGCAACCATGATGCCAGTGGATAAGATAATAGGTAAGGTTTATCCGCTGTTTGCCTTCTCGTTGATTTTCATGGCACTGGCACTAATGGTAGCCCTTTTCATCAAATGGCCTACATTGCCAGAATTATGGGACGGGCTTGACAACCTTGGAACAGCAAGACTTGGCATCAAGAACTCAGAACCAATAATACCCGCCTTGTTCATCACCATAGCCTGCGGAGCTATCAGCGGATTCCATGCTACACAGAGCCCACTGATGGCACGATGTATCAAAGACGAGAAATTAGGTCGTCCAGTCTTCTATGGCGCAATGATAACAGAAGGTATTGTAGCCTTGATATGGGCAACGGTAAGCAGTTGGTTCTTCTATGACGAAGGCTGGCGCGAAATATGCCCAGACGTTTTCCTTGCACAATCAGATAAGACTGTGACACAGTTCTTCTCTGCGCCACAGGTAGTAATGGAGGTATGTAAGGGCTGGCTTGGCATAGCAGGCGGAGTACTTGCCATTCTCGGTGTAGTGGCAGCACCTATAACGAGCGGAGATACGGCCTTGCGCTCAGCAAGACTGATAATAGCAGATGCCCTACATATCAATCAACGCCCAGTAATAAAAAGACTGCTCGTATGCGGCCCACTATTTCTGCTATGTATAGCACTGCTTATATGGCAAATGGACAACCCTGACAGTTTCAACACTATATGGAAGTATTTTGGATGGGCTAACCAGACATTAGCAGTGTTCACCTTATGGACAATAACTGTATATCTTGCCCTCAAAAAGAAATTGTACATAATCATGCTACTTCCTGCCATATTCATGACATTCGTATGCACTACCTTCATCATGGTTAGCAAGACAGCCTTCGCACTGCCAATGAGCATAGGATATACCGTTGGCATCATAGTAACAATAGTATTCACAGTAAGATTCTTCTTGTGGCATCATAAGAAATTCACACTTGATTACGCCTATGGCAAAGATGGCAAGAAAACAGAACAGAACAATTAAACAATAAAACAAAGAACAATGAAAAAGATTATGATTATGCTCGCCATGCTGACAATGACGCTGGCAGCAAACGCTCAGTTTGAGAAAGAAAAAAAATATATCGGTGCATCACTGACAGGTATTAACCTATCATACAACGGCAGCAAGGAAACAACCTTCGGTATCCAAGCCAAAGGCGGATACTTCATTGAGGATTGCTGGCTGATTAATGCAATGATTGGATATGACAAAGCAGGTAAAGATATAAACGGAGTATTCCAAATAGGTGCAGGTGCAAGATATTATATCCTACAAAACGGACTGTACGGTGGATTGAACGCCAAGGGAGTATTCAGCAGCGGATACAATGACGTGATGCCAGGCATAGAATTAGGTTATTCCTTCTTCTTGAACGACAAAGTCACAATCGAACCAGCAGTATACTATGACCAAAGTCTAAAGAAACATTCAGACTACTCAACAGTTGGACTGAAAGTTGGTATCGGTATCTATTTATAATTCTTTTATATTACAAAGACAGATGTTAAGTGTTGAAGAATTAACAGACAGGCTCATTGATTTAAGTTTTGCTGAGGATATAGGTGATGGCGACCACACCACCTTATGTTGTATTCCTGCTGATGCTATGGGCAAAAGCCGACTTATCATCAAAGAGGATGGCATAATAGCCGGAGTAGAAGTGGCGAAAGAAGTATTCAGACGCTTCGATTCTGACATGGAGGTTGAGGTGCTAATAAACGATGGTGCCAAGGTAAAGAAGGGCGACATCGCCATGGTTGTAACAGGCAAAGTGCAAAGTCTATTACAAACAGAACGCCTTATGCTTAACATAATGCAGCGAATGAGTGGCATAGCCACCATGACCAACAAATACCAGCAGGCCCTCATTGACGCAGGAACAAAGACGCGAGTGCTTGACACAAGAAAGACAACACCAGGCATGCGTATGCTGGAAAAAGAAGCAGTAAAAATAGGTGGAGGCATGAACCATCGTATAGGCTTGTTTGACATGATACTACTAAAAGATAATCATGTGGACTTTGCTGGTGGAATTCACAATGCCATTTCTCGCGCCAAGACATACTGCAAAGAAAAAAATAAAAATCTTAAAATAGAGATTGAAGTACGCAACTTCAAAGAACTGGAAGAGGCTCTTGCAGAAAATCCAGACCGCATAATGTTTGACAACTTCACACCAGAGGATACAGTACAAGCAGTTAAGATGGTCAATCATCAATGTGAGACAGAATCAAGCGGTGGCATTACATTTGAAACAATGATTCCCTATGCCAAGGCAGGAGTAGATTTTATTTCCTTCGGTGCCCTCACACATAGTGTGAAAGGACTTGACATGAGTTTCAAGGCAGTATAACAAAAAACAACATAGAAATGAACATTTTAGTGACAGGGGCTAACGGACAACTCGGTAACGAGATACGTCTGATAAGTACCAGTTCTTCTGACAAATATATCTTCACCGATGTGACAAAGCAGGACGGTGTGGAGACCATATTCCTTGACATAACAGATATGGCAGCATTGCGCAAAATGGTAAAAGACCATGATGTGAAATGTATTGTCAACTGTGCCGCTTACACAAACGTTGATAAGGCAGAGACAGATGAAGCACTATGCCATAAACTCAACGCTATCGCACCAAAACTCATGGCAGAAGTTATGGCAGAAGTAAAAGGTCTGCTTGTACATATCAGTACCGATTATGTGTTTGGCGGAGACCTATACAACACACCATGCAAGGAAAGTCAGAGAGGCCGCCCAACGGGTGTATATGGAAAAACAAAACTGGATGGAGAACAGAATATCATCAATTCTGGCACAGATTATGTGATAATTCGTACCGCAGGGTTGTATTCTGAGTTTGGAAAGAACTTTGTAAAGACCATGATGAACCTTACAGCAACAAAGCCCCAACTTAACGTCATATTTGACCAATGTGGTACTCCGACATACGCTGGTGACCTTGCAGAATTCATCTATAAGATTATCACAGAACGCAAGTTTGAAGGTAATACTGGCATATACCACTACAGCAACGAAGGTGTATGTTCATGGTATGACTTCACAATGAAGATTGCGGAGATAGCAGGTAACACGTCGTGCGACATACAGCCATGCCATAGCGACGAGTTTCCTTCCCCCGTCAAACGCCCAGCATATAGCGTATTGGATAAGACAAAGGCAAAAGAGACCTTTGGTATAAAGATACCATATTGGACAACCTCTTTAAAAAAATGTATGGCAAACCTAAAATAAACATACCATATTATTATGAAAGGAATAGTTCTTGCTGGCGGGTGTGGCACACGACTCTATCCTATCACCAAAGGTATATCAAAACAGTTGATGCCGATATATGACAAACCCATGATATACTATCCTGTGTCAGTGCTTATGCTGGCAGGAATTCGTGATATACTTATCATCTCAACACCATTTGACCTACCAGGTTTCAAACGACTGCTTGGAGATGGTAGTGACTATGGCGTTCACTTTGAATATGCAGAACAGCCATCACCAGATGGCTTAGCACAAGCTTTCACAATTGGAGCAGACTTTATTGGCAATGACTGTGCATGCCTTGTCTTAGGAGATAACATCTTTCAAGGTGTTGGCTTTACAAAGATGCTACGTGAGGCGGTGCGCACGGCAGAAGAAGAACACAAAGCAACCGTATTTGGCTACTGGGTCAATGACCCAGAACGCTATGGCGTTGCAGAATTTGACAAACAAGGAAATTGTCTATCTATTGAGGAGAAACCCAAAGAACCAAAGAGCAATTATGCGGTAGTGGGATTATACTTCTATCCCAATAAGGTTGTTGACGTTGCAGCAAACATAAAGCCATCTGCACGTGGGGAATATGAAATTACAACTGTTAATCAAAAATTCCTTGAAGACGGAGAATTAAAAGTACAGACATTAGGCAGGGGATTTGCATGGTTAGACACTGGTACACATGATAGCCTGTCCGAGGCTTCAACATACATTGAAGTACTTGAGAAGCGACAAGGTCTGAAGGTTGCCTGCCTTGAAGGAATAGCCTACCGTAAAGGCTGGATAACAGAAGAACGTATGCGAGAACTCGCAGAGCCAATGCTAAAAAACCAATACGGGCAGTACCTACTAAAAGTCATTGACGAGGTAAAACGCTTTGGTGCAGGATTGGAGTAACCCCAACAAAAAAAAAGACACACAACAATGGAGATTATACAAACAGATATAAAAGATGTATTCATCATCGAGCCACGTGTCTTCAAAGACGCAAGAGGATATTTCTTTGAGAGTTTCTCACAACGAGAATTTGACGAGAAAGTCACTCCCATACTCGGGCACAACATACGTTTCGTACAGGATAACGAGTCAATGTCGTCGTATGGAGTGATGCGAGGCCTACATTTCCAGCGTCCTCCATATACGCAGTCGAAATTGGTAAGATGCGTAAGAGGTGCTGTTCTTGATGTGGCTGTTGATATACGCAAAGGCTCCCCAACATACGGGAAACACGTTGCAGTAGAACTAACAGAGGAAAACCACAGACAGTTCTTTGTCCCAAGAGGTTTTGCCCACGGCTTTGCTGTATTGTCAGAAACGGCAGTGTTCCAATACAAATGCGATGAGTTTTACCATCCTGAGGCAGACGGAGGCATATCCATTAAAGATAATTCTCTCGGCATAGACTGGCGCATACCGATGGACAAGGCATTATTGTCTGAGAAAGACACAAAACACGCAATGCTTGCAACTTTTGACTCTCCATTTGACATCAACATCCCATTGTATTAACACCCATCCCTACCAACTAAGAGAATGAAAAGAAACATAGTCATTACAGGTGGTGCAGGCTTTATAGGAAGCCACGTAGTACGCCTTTTCGTAAACAAATATCCAGAGTATAACATCATAAACCTTGACAAACTGACATACGCCGGAAACCTCGCAAATCTGAAAGACATAGAGGACAAACCGAACTATAAGTTTGTAAAGATGGACATCTGCGATTTCGAGGCTTTCTATCAACTCATGCAGGACGAAAAAATAGACGGTATCATTCACCTTGCAGCAGAATCGCACGTTGACCGCTCTATAAAAGATCCCTTCACCTTTGCCAAGACAAATGTGATGGGGACACTCTCCTTACTTCAGGCAGCAAAACTCTATTGGGAATCCCTACCAGAGAAATATGAAGGCAAACGCTTCTATCATATTTCCACAGACGAAGTATATGGAGCACTGGCCATGAACAAGCCAGAAGGCGTAAAGCCACCATTCTCCACCACTGCAAGTTCCTCTCAACACCATCTGGCTTATGGTGATGACTTTTTCTACGAGACAACAAAGTACAATCCACATTCTCCTTACTCTGCCTCCAAAGCGAGTTCTGACCATTTCGTACGTGCCTTCCACGACACATACGGTATGCCAACCATTGTCACGAACTGTTCAAACAACTATGGGCCATACCAATTCCCAGAGAAACTAATACCTCTGTTTATCAACAACATCCGCCACCGCAAGCCATTGCCAGTATATGGCAAGGGCGAGAATGTGCGTGACTGGCTATTTGTAGAAGACCACGCAAGGGCCATAGACATTATTTTCCACAAGGGGAAGACTGCTGAGACATATAACATTGGTGGCTTCAACGAATGGAAGAACATAGATATAATAAAGGTTGTCATAAAGACCGTTGACAGACTGTTAGGACGTGAAGAAAACGAAGACATGAATCTGATTACATACGTTACAGACCGTCTTGGCCATGATGCACGTTACGCAATAGATTCCACCAAGTTACAGCAAGAACTTGGTTGGGAACCCTCCCTACAGTTTGAAGAAGGAATAGAGAAGACTGTCAGGTGGTATCTCGACAATCAAAACTGGATGGATAACGTAACATCTGGTGAATATGAAAAGTATTACGACAAAATGTATAAAGACCGATAACAAATATGTTTGAAAACCTTAGCGAAAGATTAGAACGCTCATTTAAGATACTAAAAGGTGAGGGAAAAATCACCGAGATAAACGTAGCAGAGACCCTGAAAGACGTTCGTCGCGCACTGCTTGATGCTGACGTAAACTACAAAGTAGCGAAAACCTTTACGGATACCGTAAAGAAGAAAGCATTAGGAATGAACGTCCTTACAGCCATCAAGCCAGGGCAACTGATGGTAAAACTGGTTCACGATGAACTTGCAGACCTAATGGGCGGTGAGGCCAAAGAGTTGAACCTCACAGGACACCCTACTATAATAATGATGGCAGGTCTCAACGGTGCCGGTAAGACCACCATGAGTGGAAAACTCGCCAAACTGCTGAAAGAGAAAAGAAATAAGAAACCCCTACTTGCCGCTTGTGACACATTTCGTCCCGCTGCCATGGAACAACTACGCGTATTGGCAGAACAAATCAATGTCCCCATATACATGGAGGAGGGAGCCAAAGACCCCGTACAGGTAGCACTCAACGCCATTGCCGAAGCAAAGGCAAAGGCCTATGATGTAGTTATTGTCGATACAGCAGGCCGCCAGTCCATAGATGAGGAACTGATGCAGCAAGCAGAAAACATCAAGACGGCCATAAACCCACACGAAACACTGCTTGTCGTGGACTCCATGACAGGTCAAGATGCCGTCAATACAGCAAAGACATTCAATGAAAGACTTGAGATAGACGGTGTCATACTCACAAAACTCGATGGTGATACACGAGGAGGTGCTGCCCTTTCTATACGCAACGTTGTTGACAAACCAATAAAGTTTATCGGAACCGGTGAGAAGATGGAAGCACTTGACGTGTTCCATCCTGACCGTATGGCTGACCGCATACTTGGTATGGGAGACGTTGTATCGCTTGTAGAACGTGCTCAAGAACAGTTCGATATTGAAGAAGCCAAGCGTCTTCAGAAGAAGATAGCCAAGAACAAGTTCGACTTCAATGACTTCCTTGGCCAGATACAACAAATCAAAAAGATGGGCAACATAAAGGAACTTGCCGGCATGATACCTGGTGTAGGCAAAGCGATAAAAGACATAGACATTGATGACAACGCCTTCAAGAGCATAGAGGCTATCATCTATTCCATGACACCCAAAGAACGCACAAACCCTGAAATAATCAACATCTCACGCAAACAACGCATTGCCAAAGGCTCTGGCACAAATATACAAGAGGTAAACAGGCTGTTAAAGCAGTTTGACCAGATGCGTAAGATGATGAAACTCATGTCTGGCAACAATATGGCTAACATGGCAAGAATGGCAGGAATGATGGGCAAGGGTTTTCCTGGTATGCCAAGATTCTAAGCAAAACGTCCAAACAGTCAAATCACTAAGCTCTGTCACTTGCCATAACAAGTAATCGGTTCTACCGCTTCCACTATGAAGAAACAAGCACTCAGACAATGGCAGGAGTAAACCCTTAATAAAAATATAATCATGCAACTAATAGACGGAAAGGCAACCGCAGCCGCCATCAAGGCAGAAATAGCGGAAGAAGTAAAATCCATCATTGCAGCAGGAGGAAAGCAACCACATCTTGCAGCAGTTCTTGTAGGTCATGACGGCGGTTCAGAGACATACGTAAAGAACAAGGTTCTCGCCTGCGAAACCTGTGGTTTCAAGAGCACTCTAATACGTTATGAGGAAGACATAACAGAGGAAGAACTCCTAAAATGTGTTGACAAACTAAACAATGATGATGACATTGACGGATTTATCGTACAACTGCCACTTCCAAAGCACATCAACGAGCAAAAAGTTATAGAAGCCATAGATTATCGTAAAGACGTTGACGGCTTCCACCCCATCAACGTAGGTCGCATGGCAATAGGCCTACCCTGTTTCATCTCCGCTACTCCCCTCGGCATCATCACGTTGTTAAAACGCTATAATGTTGAGACCTCTGGCAAGAAATGCGTTGTGCTTGGACGTTCAAACATTGTTGGAAAGCCAATGGCCCAACTCATGATGCAAAAGGAATACGGCGATGCTACAGTGACAGTCTGCCACTCACACTCCGCAGACCTAAAGAAGGAATGTCGTGAAGCAGACATCATAATAGCAGCAATAGGCCGTCCCGGCTTTGTCACAGCAGACATGGTAAAGAAGGGTGCAGTAATAATTGACGTAGGCACAACACGTGTTCCCGATGCTACACGTAAGAGTGGCTTCCGACTATCAGGTGATGTTGACTTCGCCAATGTAGCAGAAAAGTGCTCATTCATTACTCCCGTACCAGGAGGTGTAGGGCCAATGACCATCTGCTCACTAATGAAAAACACCCTTGCCGCCGGCAAAAAAGAATACTACAAATAAAGAGTCATAAATCTACATACAATAACAGGGAATAGGTCTGTGTATAAATCAAACCTCTGTTATGACCATAAAGTTTAGAATGTAACTACGGTTTGATAAATAATAAACCTATTTCTTATAAGCAAGAGGATACTGTTAAAGCATCTTCTTGCTTTTTTTATCCCGATTCTTCGCTAAAAGAGCGAACTGGGGGGAGGAGTACTCAAGCAGTTTTTAACCCGAATCGGTCGTTAGATTTCTGTTCATTTTCGCTTACATGTGTGCCAGATTGGGTCACGATTAACGGGCTGTGGCGAGATGAATCTGAGCATAAGATAGCGCATAGTGTAGCGTAAAAGGACAGAAACACCACTGTTATAAGGTAAAATTTGTTATCGGCGGTCTAATGAGAGATTTGGGTTTACTCAAAATAACAGCACAAAACAATTCCGCCATAACACGCATTTGTAAAGCGTATTACGGCGGAAGAGAACATCTCTGTATGAAAAAAGGATGCTACTTCAACTTTGGTTTCAGTTCGTCTGGAGAGTCCTTTGTGTACATATTCACCTCACCCGCCACCTTATAGAAGAGTTCTTCTATGCGTTCCTGCGGTATATCCCACTGCGGGCGGAAGGCATCTGACTGCATATAGTGCATGATAGAGCGGCGCATCTGGCGTGCTACGTGGCGTTTGTCAAGGTCTGTGGAGAGGTCCATAGTGGTCATAATAATCCTGCCCTTACCTACATTGGCCTCAAAAAGCATACCTATCTTCCTTGAAACAAACCACGTGTCAATGCTCTGCACAAGCGGTTGGAAGTCAGCAGGGAAGTCTGTAAACTGCATAACCTGTGCCTTGTTGACAAGTTCCCACCATTGAAGGTCGCTGTGATAGTCCGTAGGGAATTGCGAAAAGATAGGGTGTGTACTCTCGATATACAGTCCCGTAGTGTGCGGTGGACGCATCTTAAACCATGAAGTATTCCAGAATACGGGGGTGAAGTATTGCTTTACCTCCCTGCCATAGGTCACCTTTCCAGCAGCAAGCAGCAACACCTTGCCACCCTTACGCAGTATTTTCTGTGCTTGTTTGTCTATGGTATCTGTAACAAGGATGTCACCTACCATCATAGCCCCCTTGCGCTTAGCAGCCTTTGTCCTTGGCATCGGTGCCTCATCAGAGGGATACACCCAGAAATCCCAGTGATTACGGGCTTCTGTTCCGGGTATGGTGACGGTGAGAGTGTATTTCCCTGCCTTTGTAATTTTGTCGAGTGGCACGCTGATTTTGCCGAGCGGGATATTCTGTCCTATGGGTAGTGAGCGTGGAACGAGGTTGCCTTCGGCGTAGGGTGCTTCAAGGTTCAGAAGCATTAAGTCACCTTGTTTTGTTGGCTCACGACGTATCTCCCAATGTGGTGTGACGGTGGCTATGCTGTCAGCTGAGAATTGTGACAATTCTATGTCAGCCTCAAAGGTCTCCTTGTCCGTATATGTGAACTTCGTTATCTTTGCCAACGGCACTATTGGTGAGCAAAATTCTCGGAACTCTGGGGCCGTGATATATCCCTTCTCAGCAAAGAACACATCGGTAAGCCCTACTATGGCAGAGCCCTGCCCGCTGTAATCATTGAGGGCAAGGAGTTGGAATCCGTCATAACCTGGGGTGCGTAGATGGCGTTCTAACTCGTATTTGTAACACAGAGCCTGCAACTTTCCTGACGCCATCATAAACTCACGACCACGACTTTCCATGCCATTGATCTTCAAAAGGTCACGGAATATCTCAAAGTTGCGTGCCTTATTAACGCCAGTGTACTTACCTATCTCAGCGAAATTAGGGAATACACACCACTGTCCTGTCTCATGACTGACGAAAGGAACGGTTATAGGCGTGCCGGGCATATCTTTTCCTCGGTAGGTTGTTATATTGTCTCTGAAATCAAATGTGGACTCTGGTGCCTTGTTGTTCCATGACGCCAGACCGCGAGCTCCTGCCTTTACCGCGAACTCTGACTTGGGTTGCCATGCCCATCCGCCACCAACGGAGAAGCCACAGTAAAGGTGTCGGGAGTCGTATTGCTTCATCAATGGGACTTTTTCATTACACCATCTTACCCAGTTTCCCGCGGGTTCATTGCCAAAGGCGAAGAAACAGAAGGATGGGTGGTTGCCATATTCGTCAACAATGCGCATACTTTCGTCAAAGAGGTATGTGTCTATGTACTCTCCCTTGCCAAGACGCACACCGTGATTAGGCCATGATGGACCCTCTGGTTGTATGTAAATTCCTGTCAG
>JALFNY010000031.1 GCA_022774105.1 Prevotella sp. | reverse complement strand
AAGTGTTAAAGAGAAAATATAGCTGATATTCAGAGTTTTATCTGCAGGTGTTTCTCGTTGTATGCAGGTGGTTACATATATCTAATTACAATAACAATTTGTGTTAAAGTTTCCTTAATAACTGACTATTTACCCCTTATTTCTGTGATAATAGTCAAGTTTGCTTTCTTAGAAAAGGGTTGACAGCATGGTGATTTACCGCTGTTTACGTGGTAATATGGTGCTGATTACTGTTTGATCTGCCTACTTTTACAGGATTATTGCGTCTTAATTGCCACAAAACAGCCTTTCAGTCGGATTAGCAGAGAGGGCCTCCTGTTTTTTCGCTTGTTACGTGCCCTATGGCAACACCATACCTTTTATAGGCTGTTCTGCCAGTGGTCCTCTTTTAACACGGCAGAATGAGTTTTCTGTTTTTCACGTTAGTTTAGCAGGCTTTGGGTGCGAAGCGTTTGAGACTTCTTTTTTCATAAACATAAATCTGTCATTAGAATTATGGTGCATAGATAAGAGGAAAGGGATTGATAAGTGTAATAAGGCAAACATAAAATCTGCAACTCCCCTTAAACCCAATCGGTAATTATACCGTAGATAACGGTTTTCACTTTATTACAGTGGCTTTACATAGGAGTATGTATGACACTTCTGTAAACAAAAAGAGGAAACCACATGACGGAGGTTTCCTCTTTTTGTTGCTATATATTTCTGCCCTAAGCGTAAAGCGTTGCTCGCCTTGATGCTTACAGCATGATTGTGTATTACTCGTTGCTGAGCGGTACGGCGAAATATCCCTTCTTTGATGTTGGATAAACACCCTGTATGTATAGTACGGGGTCCTTAGATGTAGAGGCATCCTTTACAGCCTTCTGCAAGTCTTCTATGGTATTGATAGGTGTATCGTTAGCTTTCTGTATTACAAAACCCTTTGTTATGCCTGCTGTTGCGAGCACACCTTTGTTCACCTTTATCACCTCTATGCCGTACGCAATGTTCAGTTGCTTCTTCTGTTCGTCTGTCACCTCACGGAAGTTTGCCCCAAGCACGTCAAGGTCTGCCTGCTTCACCACGCCAGTGTTGCCCTGTGCGTTCTTCAAGGTAACGGTGACAGACTTTGATTTCTTTTTATGCACAAAGGTAATATTGGCCTTGTCGCCTGGGCGTTTTGTTGCCATTATCTCTTGCAGCATTGCCATGGTGGTGACTTTCTTTCCATCTACCGCCGTAATCACATCTCCCTCAGCCAGTCCCGCATCAGCACCTGCACCGTCAGGCTCTACGGAATTGACATAAACACCGTCATTAACATCAAGGTCTGGCTCCTTGTCCTGTGCTTTCTGGGCATCTATCCACTTTCTCGCATCAGTGCCAGTAATGCCGAGCAGGGCACGCTGCACCTGTCCGTAGGTCTTTATGTCAGCCACAACCTTGTTCATTATTGTTGTTGGTATGGCAAATCCGTAACCGCTGTAAGAGCCTGTCTGGCTGTAAAGCATGGCGTTTATGCCCACCAGTTCTCCCTTGGTGTTGACCAATGCACCGCCAGAGTTGCCGGAATTGATGGCTGCGTCTGTCTGTATGAATGATTCTACGCCGTTTGCTCCGAGTGAACGTGCCTTTGCACTGACAATACCTGCGGTGACGGTTGAGTTGAGTGTGAAGGGGTTACCCACGGCAAGCACCCACTCGCCAACCCTCAACTTGTCAGAGTCTCCAATGGTGATAGCAGGAAGGTCCTTTGCGTTTATCTTGATAAGCGCAAGGTCCGTGGTCTTGTCTGTACCCACAATGGTTGCTGAGAACTCACGGTTATCGTTGAGTGTGACGGTCAGTTCGTCAGCACCCTCCACTACGTGGTTATTTGTAACGATATAACCGTCAGTGGATATGATAACTCCTGAGCCAAAGGCCTCTTTCTTAGGTGTCTGTACCTGCTGCTGGCGTTTACCGCCCCTATTACCTGGATTGCCGAAGAAGCCAAAGGGGTCAAAGAAGTCTTCAAACGGATCTCTCTGCACGTCAACAGTCTTTACCTTCGAATTCTGAAGGTATCTGATGTGTACCACTGTCGGCAATGCCTTTTCTGCGGCGTATGTAAGGTCAACAGGCTGTCCTGCTACCGTGGCGGCTGGCTGTGCTGCACGCACTGAGAGAAACGCCCCCGCAGAGAAAGCGAGGGAGACTACACATAGGGTTGATAACAGATACTTTGAAAATCTTTTCATAATTTCTATTGTTTTAATTACTTAATTATCACGTCCGAATTACATTTCAATAATACATGATTCGCTATTTTTGTTAAAAGGCTCATGTTTTCGGGTGCAAATTTATATGCAAAAAGTTTGATAACGAAATTTCATCACGTCCTTTTTCGGTTTTTTATAATTTGAAAGTGGCATCTTAACGTGAGTTTATTTTTCACAGATGGCCGTTAATAGTTTTTTACTGAGTGACGTGGATAGATGCAAACCCCACAAGGAAAAGCAGTAAAAAGCAAACTGAAGGCAACTGCGTTTCACAATAATAGCATAAAAAAAGGAAGCCTTTAAGCCTCCTTTTTAAGTTCGTTAGACAGTCGGAATATCGAGTATAGTTCTAATACACATGATATAAGCAGTAGTACACCCCAGTTATTGTGCACATAATGACAATATTTATTGTACCCTTCTATGCTTGTAGCAAATAGTGGGAAGACTATTTGAAAGGTCTGTTCCACCATCAGCAGGCCCGACATTATCAGACAGATGTCACCAAAGATCATTATCCTACGCAGGCGGCGTACGGTCATATCACTGCCCTCATACACCTGAAGCATCTGCATTGTGGCGAACATCACTGTACCCGCAGCAAAGGATACCGCTGATATGCTACGCATAGTAAAGGTTGCCATATTGCCTATACAGATGAAGGTAATGAATATACCCACCACCATCAGCAATGCACCGACAGCCATAATGATAGTCTGGAGGCGTGTCAGGTTTCTCATTCCGCTGTTATTCTTCACTTGATACCTCCTCCACTGTCCTCTCATCGGTACTCAGAACATAGATGTCCTCATTGGCACGCTTCATAAAATAACGCTCACGTGCCACACGCTCCACTCCTTTGACGTTGGCTTCGAGTGCATGAAGTTTCACAGAATCACGCTTATACTGCTCTACATAGGTATCTAACTCGCTCTTCGCCTCGTTGTACCTCATCTGCAATATCATGTATTTCCGGAAACTGTGCTCGTCCAACACTCCAACCAGTAAGAGCCCCAGAACTACCGTAATGAGGTATTTGTGGCGAGCGAGGTAAGCCCAGACATTGTTAACCTTTCCCATGACTGTAATACAATAACATCAGTTCATGCCTCAACACCTAAGTGTATTTAGACTATATACTGTGAGGAAATGCTCTCATTGTTTATCACACGGCGTATGGTCTCAGCAAACATCTCTGCCACACTGAGTTGCTTCACCTTGGCACAACGTTGTGTGTAAGGTATGGAGTCAGTGAATACTATCTCTTCCAGCGCACTGTTCTGCACACGCTCGCTGGCAGGACCAGACATGACACAATGACTTGCAACAGCACGTACGCTACGCGCACCTGCCGCCTTCATCATGTCGGCAGCCTTAGTTATAGTGCCTGCGGTATCTACCATATCGTCAACAATAACCACGTCTTTGCCCTTCACATCGCCAATGACCTGCATCTCGGCTATTACATTGGCACAGGCACGCGTCTTGTTGCACAAAACAAGAGGGCAATCAAGATACTTGGCATAACTCTTGGCACGTTTTGCACCACCTACATCGGGAGAAGCAATGACGAGATTCTCCAAGTTAAGGTTCTTCAGATATGGCAGTATAACACCTGAACCATAAAGGTGATCAACAGGAACATCGAAGAATCCCTGTATCTGATCGGCATGGAGATCCATTGTAATGAGGCGGTCAATACCCGCAACGCCAAGCATATCGGCTACAAGTTTGGCACCAATGCTAACACGTGGTTTGTCTTTACGATCCTGACGTGCCCAGCCGAAATAAGGGATTACGGCATTGATGCTACGGGCAGAGGCACGCTTTGCCGCATCAGTCATCAAGAGAAGTTCCATAAGATTGTCTGAACTTGGGAACGTACTCTGGACAAGAAAGATGTCACGTCCACGGATGCTTTCTTCAAAACTTACAGCAAACTCTCCATCACTGAACTTCGTCATAACGAGTTTACCGAGCGGACATCCAAGATGTGTGCATATTTTCTCGGCGAGATAGCGTGTTGCTGAACCCGAAACCACTAAGTAGGAATTCTTTTCGTCTGTCATTTTTGTTGTGATTCCTGTCTTCATACCACCGCCATAAGGGGCAGACAGAAGTTGGAACTGTTGTTTGTTATATTGTTAATTATCTATTATTATATTTTTAATGTCTATTCTATTAAATGTTAAACACCATTATCTCTTCACCACCATCTACTTGATGTATGCTGATATAAGGACGGTTTGTATTGCAGGAGGGTCACCCCACCGCCTTCTTTAACTTCTTGAAATGCTCTATCAACTCGTGGAAATTTATCTCGTTGTGTATGCAAAACCTGTTCCACAGGTCGCCACATATCACTATTCCGCCGAATCCGAGATCCTTTGCCACTTGAACACTCTCAAGACTCATGCCTCCAAGGGCATATACCTTCTTATCTATCAAGCCACGACGATGCGCATTTTCCAATTCTCTGAAATCCAAAGAAGCCGTCACTTTGTCATGTAGCGAGTCAAAGAGGGAATGTAACATTACATAGTCATGCTGCCTTTTCATCTCCTTCAGATCGCTGATGGATGACGTACTACGCGTCACGTGCTTTCTGAAACCGTCAGGTACTGGCTGCTGCGGGTTGTCAATGTGTATTCCCCTTAGGTCAAACTCCTGTTTGAGATAATAGTGCTGGTGGACCGATATACGGTCGTAGCAACCCTTGGGCAGTAGCGTCAGCAACCGTTCTGCATACAGAGGTTCTGATTCTGGCTTGTTGATATGCAACATATCAAGTCCCTCATCAAACAGGGCTGAAAGTATCTTGTCCTCCTCCACGAAATATGTGGGCTGGGTCATTATTATCAGTTTCATAATGTTATAAACATCATAATTTCGTTGCAAAAGTAAGAAAAATTACTTAAACAGGCAATTTTCTCGAATATAAAATATAACTTTGCACGTAAAAAATACTTAAATATCAATTTTATCATATCAAAAACAGACTATTACCGCAAATTATAATGGACACATACGGCAACATTACACTACCGACATATATAGTTGAAGAAGAAAAGTTACGTCGCAATCTTGCACTCATCAGCAAGGTATCAAAGGAAGCCGATGTGCAGGTGATACTCGCTTTCAAGGCATTCGCACTGTGGAAGACATTTCCTATATTCCGTGAATATATAACCGCCACCACTGCAAGTTCACTGTGGGAAGCGGAACTGGCATATAAAGAGTTCGGAACACCGGCACACACCTATTCGCCAGCATATACAGATAACGACATAGACAACATTGCGCGTATGTCAAGCCACTTGACATTCAACTCGTTATCACAATACGAACGTTTCCACACACGTGTAAAAGCAATAAACAAAGACCTGGAAATAGGCCTACGTATCAATCCTGAATACTCTGAGGTAGAGACCCTGATATACAACCCCTGCGCCCCCGGCACACGCTTCGGAATACGTAACAATGCCCTTCCAGTACAGTTGCCAGATGACATAAGCGGATTTCACTGCCACTGTCATTGCGAAAGTGGCTCCGAGGTTTTTGCACGTTCCATGACACACATAGAAGAGAAGTTCGCAAAATGGTTCCCGCAACTGAAATGGATTAACTTCGGAGGAGGGCACCTTATGACACGTAATGGGTACGACCTGCCACTCCTTATAAATATTATAAAAGGTTTCCATGAGCGTTATCCCTGGCTAAAAGTAATACTCGAACCTGGCAGTGCCTTCGCTTGGCAGACCGGAGTACTGGTGGCACACGTGGTGGACATAGTGGAAGATGGTGGCATACGTACCGCAATACTCGACGTATCATTCACTTGTCACATGCCAGACTGTCTGGAAATGCCGTATTGGCCTAAGGTACGTGGGGCAGAATGTAATGAAGGAGAATACTGCAACGCCCCACACACATACCGTCTTGGAGGCAATAGTTGCCTGAGTGGCGACTGGATGCAATCATGGAAGTTTGACCATGAGTTACAGATTGGAGAGACGATAGTATTCGAGGACATGATACATTACACTACAGTAAAGACAAACACCTTCAACGGTATCTCCCACCCTGCCATAGCCATGCTGCATTGCGATGGTTCTTTGGAACTGTTGCGCACCTTCTCATATCAAGATTATCGCGACAGAATGGACTAATCACTGACAAAACACACTATTTTTCCGTTACAACACAAAAAAACATAGAAAAAGTTTGGAGGATTAAACAAAAAGCATTACCTTTGCACTCGCAATTCAGAAAGACACAGGAAACCCTCTGTCAGACTGTTTGCAAGACATTTTTATGGTGCCCGTAGTTCAGTTGGTTAGAGCGTCAGATTGTGGTTCTGAATGTCATGGGTTCGAGTCCCATCGGGCACCCTACATTAAAAAGCCTTGGAATCCATTGATTTCCAAGGCTTTTTTTTATAAAACAAAAGTCTTAATTATTACACTTAGAACGGCTCAGTGGATATTTCCATTGCCTTCTCTGGCAAGCAAAATAAATCAATTTATACGCTCATTCTCATATATTTTTCCCCATTCTGTCCTCATTCTCAGTTTTTTGTTGTATCTTTGCACACGAAACTCTATGGTCACATTATAATGCTCACAGCATGATGACCACTCAGTCAATGAGAAGCACACGCACATTTATCTAATAACATAACCAATATTCCTATGAAAAAGATACCAAGTTTCAACGCCTGTATAGAAGAAAGCATCAAGAACTACTGGGATTTAGACGCTCTCACAGACTACAAGGGCGCGACGCTGCAATACCAAGACGTTGCAAGAAAGATAGAAAAACTCCACATATTATTTGAACACAGCGGAGTGAGACAAGGTGACCGCATAGCCCTCTGCGGCCGTAATATGAGCAACTGGGCTGTCTCCTTCCTTGCCACACTCACATACGGAGCGGTGGCAGTGCCCATACTTCACGAATTTACTGCCGAACAGATTCACAACACCGTGAACCACTCTGAGGCACGACTGCTTTTTGTGGGCGACGTGGTGGCAGGCCAGATAGACCCCGACAAGATGCCGGCATTGGAAGGAATAATAAACATTCCTGACTTCTCCCTCATGATATCACGCTCCGATCAACTGACACAAGCGCGTGAAAACCTTAACCGTCTGTTCGGAGAGAAGTTCCCTAAGCATTTCCGAAAAGACAATATAAGTTATTATAAGGAGCAGAGCCCTGACGAACTCGCCCTGATAAACTATACGTCAGGCACCACAGGCTTCTCCAAAGGGGTAATGGTGCCATACCGTGCCCTATGGTCTAATCTGGATTTCGCATCTAAAGTCCTTGACGAACACCTGCACCCCGGAGACCATACAATCTCCATATTACCAATGGCACACATGTACGGCATGGCCTTTGAGTTCATAAAAGAATTTATGACAGGCTGCCACATCTTCTACCTCACGCGTATGCCGTCACCGGCAGTGGTAGCACAAGCGTTTACTGACATCAAGCCCATCATTATCATTGCGGTGCCACTGGTAATAGAAAAAATCATCAGAAAAAAGGTATTCCCAAAGACAAAGACACCAGCCATGAAGGTGCTCATGCACACACCTATCGTTGGTGCCAAGATAAAAGAGAAGATACGCCAGCAGGTGTACGAAGCCTTCGGAGGCAGACTATATGAAATTATAGTAGGAGGAGCAGCCCTGAACCAAGAGGTAGAGACATTCCTTATGGACATACACTTCCCCATAACCGTGGGATATGGAGCCACAGAATGTGCCCCCATCATAACATACACCGACTGGAAGACACACAAACTCGGTTCATGCGGACGCTCCGTAATACACATGGAGGTAAAAATAGACAGTAAAAACCCACGCAAGATACCAGGCGAGATACTGACACGCGGTCTGAACGTGATGCTGGGCTACTACAAAAACGACGAAGCAACGGCAGAGGCCTTAGATAAAGACGGGTGGTATCACACTGGCGACCTCGGCATAATTGACCGTAAAGGCAACATCTTCATCAAAGGCCGTTCAAAGAACATGATACTCGGACCTAACGGGCAAAACATATTCCCAGAAGAAATAGAGGACGCACTGAACTCACTGCCACTCGTAACAGAAAGCCTCGTGCTGCAACGCGACAACAAACTCGTTGCACTGATACACCCAGACATTGAGACCTGCACGGCAAGGAATATGTCAAGCGAGGACGTAGTAGCACTGATGAACCAAAATATAGAACAGTTAAACGCTTCACAACCAGCCTATTGCAAGATAGCCTACATGGAGATACACGACGAGGAATTTGAAAAGACACCAAAGAAAAGCATAAAGAGATACCTATATAAATAAATATAAGAACAGGAGTAGAAATCAGCAATCCAGTAAAAGAGTGCTGATTACACCGCAAAAGAGTGCTGATTACACGGTAAAACACAACCTTTTACAATGTAATCAGCACTCTTTTACAATTCTTCAAAAACAGCCCTTAGACCGCAAAGAACAATCCTTACCATACTACTATGGCCCTGCTGCAACCCTACACTCCTACTATCACCATACAGCACCCCACACTATCACTCCATAACCCACTACACCTTCGACGAAACATGACACAACGCCCTACCCCATCCCACACAACAAACCCGAAAACAGAAATGCTAAAAATGGTAAATAAGTTTTGATATTCAAGATATTCTTGTTACCTTTGCCATAATAAAAAGATTTCACCAATCGCATCTGTAAACAAGAGAATATGCAGAAGACATTGTCGTTGATAAATGACATCTCACAAGTGCCACTGCTGGCAGAGTGGATAGAAGAACTGGGGCAGGAATTGTCCCTCCCTATGTCTGCCGTATTCCAACTAAACCTCGCACTGGAAGAGGCCGCAGTAAACGTAATGAACTACGCCTACCCAGGAGACAAAGGACGACCCGTCACAATAGCCGCAGAAGCAATTGACAACGAACTACACGAAGAACGCATAATCTTCACGCTGACAGACGAAGGTATACCCTTTGACCCCACAAAGGCAACAGAACCAGATATCACACTACCAGCAGAAAAACGCAATATCGGCGGACTGGGAATATTCCTTGTGCAGCAATTAATGGAGCAAGTGACATACAAGCGAGAAGAAGAAAAAAACATATTAACCATGATGTACCGCATCAACAGAGACATAACACCAATGCTTGACAACATATAAAAAACAAGAGAATAATAACACAAATCAACAAAAAAACATACCATTATGAAACTTGAAATCACACAGAACGAGAACAGCATAACAGGAATATTAGAAGGAAGACTGGACACCGCAGCCTCACAACAGTTTGCCACTGACATGATGCCACTGTTGGATAACGCCGACAAACACATAATACTGGACTGCGAAAAACTGGAATTCATCTCCTCCTCAGGACTAAGACTGTTCCTCTCACTACGCAAAGCAACAATATCAAAAGGCGGAGACGTGACAATAAAAGGCGTCACTCCAGAAATAAAACAGGTATTCACAATAACCGGCTTCTACTCACTATTCATCTTCAAATAAACAAATCTGCCAGCCACCCCAAGCAAACTCCCCTGCCAACAGATAAGGCAGAAGAGCAGCCACGACACAAACGTAAGCAGAACAACCATGTTTACCAAGACACATTACACAGAAGAAGAACTACAAGAAGTAACACTTGTCAAAGAAAAACTCGCACACCTGCGCACATACGCCACACAATATGACGCAGGACAAGACATAGACAAAAAAGAACTGAACGAAACAGTAGATGACATTCTTGACAATGTTGTCCCCATGGCAGAACGCCTCGGCCTGAACCAAGAACAGTCAGAACTCCAAGATACCTGCGTAAGAATAGCCTACCCAGAAGACTACGCACACCTGAAACAACTGCTGCAAGACGCAGAAGCATCATGCGAGATGGTATTCAAGACCTTCGCCCTGCCCCTGAAAGCAATGATAACAGACCTCGGAATAGAGTTCGACTTCCAATACAGAATGAAATCCATATACAGTATATGGAGGAAAATGCGCATTGACCACAAAGAATTTGACGACGTTTACGACCTGTTCGCCACACGCATAGTATATAAAGTACCAGAAAACGGGACCCCCTCATGGGACATACAGGAATACACCGACATAAAAACAGACGGCGCAAGTGAAGGCAACATAGACATAGAACGCCTCTACTGCTGGCGAATATACAACGTCATAGCCATGCTGTACAGAATACATCCAGACAGAATAAAGAATTGGATTACACACCCCAAACCCTCAGGCTATCAGGCTCTGCAAATGACAGTAATGGGGCCAGACTGCAACTGGATAGAAATACAAATACGCTCAGAAAGAATGGACTACGAAGCCGAACAAGGAACAGCAGCACACTGGCTATACAAAGAGGAGACAGCAAAGAAATAACAGCCACCAAACACAGGGCGACAAGAACCACATACCAATACAAACAAAAATCTTTTTCTTGAGACTTATATTGTAATGTTTTGACTATATAGACATTACATCTATGCAATATCACTTTTGGCACAAACCTACAATGTTTTTTTATGCCAAAATATTTGGTGGAACGAAAGATTTATAGTATCTTTGCAATCACAAAAAAAGATAATAACCTAACCTGTTTCCACTTCAAAAGTTTTCAAAAATGGAAAACTTTTGGAAACCGAAAAAGAAAAAAGTTTCCCAAAAATGGAGTTAAAGAAGTTTACCATCACCAAGCGTGACGGTTCAAGAGACGAGTTCTCTCTTGACAAAATCATGAATGCTATAATGAAAGCATTTGACGCAGTAGAAGAGCCTGTGAACGTTTCAAGTATATCCAAGA
>JALFNY010000023.1 GCA_022774105.1 Prevotella sp. | reverse complement strand
ACAATAAAGATTGGCACAAAGAATTATAAAGTTATTTTTGCCAATGCCAACCTCTCGACAGCCACAGGTACAGGTCTTGCCTATTATGAATACGACTACGGCGATTATTTTGCTTGGGGAGCAACTAAGCCTTGGTATGTTTCTTATCACATTAATGCTCCTGGTGGAACACCGATTGTAGGAGAAGGCCCTAATTGGGACAAATCAGGTGGATACATTAAAGCCAATGCCCCATATTACAATGGCTCTTATACCAAATACACGGCTGGAAAAACCCTTGAAGCAGCTGACGATGCCGCAAACAAGATTCTCGGTGGTGACTGGCAGATACCAACTACAGAGATTTGGCAGGCATTGTACGATGCCAATACAAAAATGGTGAATTGGGAGCTTTATGGAAATAAGGTTTCGGAAACAATAGTCCAAGGAATGAAGATAAGCAAGAAAGACGATTCTAATACTTATATCTTCTTGCCTGCGGGTGGCCAAGTTGGCCGAGGCGAGAATGATGGGACTTCGTTTTACTATGTCAACTCGGCGGGCTACTACTGGTCAGGCACAGCAGGCGACCCGAACACTGGCGCGTATCGCCTGAACTTCTCTTTTATTATGCAAAGTGTCAATCCGAAGGGCAACTTCGGTCGCTACTACGGTTACTTGGTGCGTCCAGTGCGCTTGGTTGCAGTGGATTGAAACTTCAGCAATAGCGCATGGCGATGGGATTTATATATCCCTCTGCCGCCTAAACCCCGAAGGGGTGACATAGCCCAGCACAGGGTGTGAGCCCTGTGTATATGAATCACCCCATTCCTCCTCCCCTCCCTCCACGCGCCGACGGCGCGAGAAGGAGGGGAGGATGGGGAAACCCGATCAGATAGGGCTGACGCCCTATTCTTTGTTATGTCGCCCTTTCTGGGCTAATAGTTCCGTGGCTGACCTCCCATTTTATTAGGTGAACTGGGGCTTAGGCTACATTTGCAAGTTGCCCAACTCGCTTGGGCTTCTGAGCTAATAGAGTTTGGTTCCGCATTTGTCTCTATTTATGGAAGAGCGTTTATCATGCGCTTTGTTTCTGACTTCTCGAAATCTGGAAAATTTCAATCATAGTCGGAACTTAGCAACGGTAGATGCTCAGGTTGCTCGGATCAATGGCTTTGGCCTTGCGACCGTCGCTGCCGATGTAGCGCAGGACGAGACCGACGTTGAAGCGAAGCCAGTTCAGGCTCTTCGAGCGCAAGCGTCCGAAGTTCTGGCGGTAGCACTGTTCGCCGTGTCTGCCGTACTTACCCAACTGGGTGAAATTTATCCTTTCTGGTATAACCATGTATAAAAGTAGTACCTCGATGATGACTTTCTCAAAACTTTTGCTTAACTTTGCAGCGGAGGTCATCATGGTCTCCTTGCATATGCCCGTATATTGGTCGAGTGCTTCTGAAATTTTCGTCATAACTAAGTAATGTAAGAAACTACTAAGTTACTGAAAATTAAGTACTTGGCCAAATTTTGTTAGTTATACATTGTTAATGTAACTCATTGATTTTTAAACGATTAAATGTGTAATTAACTAAGTATTATACTAAAATTCCATAATAATTACTTGTCTTTGTACCTGTAACAAGTCAATTTGCATATTATAGGGCTCAACAGATTATGTCCGTGGATAGCTCACGCAAATCTGTTGAGCCTCAGTGCGTCATACGACATAGCCTGTCCTGCCGATGTGACATTGACACCATCCGTAGGTTTCACTCCATGGCAAGGCTACTACAACGACAAGGCAGCAATTACTGATATATCGCTGAAAGCATCGAAGGATGTGGCATTGAGCGACAAGATTTCTCTGCCATTGTTTGTGCAGGCCATTGCTTCACCCATTAACGACCATGTCTATCTCGTGGCAGGAGTAGGGATAGGTTTCTAAGAAAAACTCCATCCTTCTCCGCTCTTCTCTCTTGGAGAAGGATTGGGGTGGGAGAATAAAAGAAGACACTCAATCTAAATCCAATTGTTCTGAAAACGTCTGACAGCAAGTGATTCGGTAAGAATACGTATAAACTCCTGCATGGAGTGTTTGCGATAGGTCTCTTTCAGAATATGGACGCATCCCGACATCTGGTTGTTGGGGACATTGATAGGAACGTTTTTGTTAGCCAAAAGACCAAAGCGTGCTTGCTCGCTTTGGCTTGGCGAGAAAGCGTTTGTATTTATACGAACGGCCTTCATATCGCACACGTCGTATATGGAGTTCTCAGCCAATACGGTGACGAGGTTTGTCTGACGCACAAGTTTCAGCAGCGTGTTGACATCATTCAGTTCTATACGCACCTTAAACATATTGTGATCTGAGACCATGCTGTCAAAAGCATTACGTGCCTGCATGCCCTTTGATGGAAGCGCCAAATCGTATTTCTCAAGTTCGGAGATGGAGACGCTCTCTTTTGAGGCAAGAGGGTGATTTTTCCCGACTATCGCTGACAATGAGTCCTGAAACAGAATATGCGATTCGACATTGGGCAAGGGCTGGATGGGCTTGAATGCAAGGACAAAGTCGAGCTCGTGGTTGGAGAGCAACTCCATCAGTTCATTCAACTGCTTATACACGATATTGACTTTTATCTTCGGATACATCCTCATAAAGGATATGACAGACTCTGTGAGTATGGGGCTGAAAGAGTGTGTGACACCGATATTGAGCGTTCCTGTCAGCATTTTGCGCAGATCACGAATGCGGTCAGCACAGGCTTCTGCATCATAGATGGTGCGCAGGGCAAACGGAAGTATTGCCTCTCCTGCCTCTGTCAATTGTACGGAATGGCTGTCGCGTATAAAGAGTTGTGTCCCGAGTTCTTCTTCCAACTGTCTTATCTGCTGTGATAGCGAACTCTGTGCTATGTTCAGGCAGACTGCCGCATGAGAGAAGTTACGTGTCTCCGCAGTTTTTGCGAAATATCTTAATTGTCTTAGTTCCATTGGATTATTATTTTTTTAGTCAGAGAATTACTAATTCCGAATATAAAGGTACGCATTTTTTTGTAACAACCAAAGAAATAATAGTTATAGATACTTAATTGTTGAGTCATCTTTTATTAGTGGTCTCAAATTGTATATATTCGGGAAAACGCCAATAGTCCGGCTATCTCGTTGCGGTAAATGACAGTTTCTTCAATAGGAAAACGGGGAGAGTGGCTCCGATGACCATGCTCAGGATAATGAAGATACAAGTAAGACCATTGTATGCAAAGAGGTAGAAATAATGTCTGAAGACCTCTTCTTCTGTGTGATACAGGCATGACAACAGAGCCTCAACGGTGCGGTAGGCGTACATACCGGGTATCATAGGCAGCAACGCAGGGAAGAAACATACCTCAGCTGGGCATTTAATGTATGATGCAAGCAACACTGCAAGCATCCCGACGGCAAATGAAGCTACCGTGCTGGATAGAATGATGTGTAGCCCACATAGGCCTGGATTGGTCAGCACGTAACGTATGGTATGTCCGACTGCCGCAATAAGGGCACATGTCAGATATGCACGGCGGGGAGTGTTACTTATGCTGGAGAAACCGATTGCCGCTATCGCCGCAAAGATGCCGTCCCCGAAAATATTTACAAAGATATCATTCCACATAATTCCCTAAAACCATTTTAATCCAAACATAAACATTCCGGCACAAAGCCCGGCAGAGAGACAGGCTGTCAGCACAGCAGCATCCAAGAAACGGCTGAACGCGCACAGATAATGTCTGTATATTATATCGCTTACAGAATTTATATATGGCACCCCGGGAATCAGGTACAAAACACTTGTACCGATTGCCAATTCTGGAGTTGAGCCGATATTGAAGATATGTCCTCCGGCACTGATGGAAGCGGAGAAGAATGAGGCACAAAGGAACGTAAGGCGTATGTCGCACCCATCCTCGAGCATAATCTGTTTTAGCCTATACCCAGCCAATGTTGAAACAAGTACTATCAGCATGGCAAACCAGTCACCACCGAACAGTCGGCAGAATGCGGCGTTGGCAAGGCTCGTCAGTATCAGTACCTCCCATTTCGCTGTCGGCTTCGTAGTCTTTATGCGTTCAAAGTGATCTTCCGCAACTGGCAGACCCAACCGATTGTCTGCTACTTCCCAACTGAGTTGACTCAAGCGAGTGTTCAGATCAAAACTTATGCCACAACTTGCCGTCTTGCGTTGAGCCATTTCCGCACAAGTCCGGTCTGTATCCCATACAGAAACTGTTATATGAGCCGGCATTATGAATATGTCAAGGTTCACACCGAATGCCTCTGCCATTCGCCTTGTGTTTTTCTCTATACGGATGCATGTGGATCCGCATCCTGAGAGCAGAGAGGCATATTCGGCAAGGAATGCGGCTGTATTTCGCATGACAGATCTGTTGTCGGGATTGTTCATACTATTGCCCATCGCTCTCGTCTGTCTTTTCTGACATTCCGGGAATATCGTCGTCTCCAGGAACATAGAAAATGTCTGTATCCTTACCTAACTCAAAAAAGTGCTTTGACTTGTGTCGGAACCTTCCTCCAGGGAGTTTGGCATATTTGTAAGCGATGGCACGGAAGGTAAACGCGCACAAGAGCACTGCCACAATGATGCACCATGTAATAATTGAAAAGTTCATAATCATTTTGTTTTTTTTAAATTCTGCGCAAAGTTATAGTTTCTTTGAGACATGGACAAACGAGGATTAAGGGATTTTCCTATCATTGCTATAGGCAAAGCAGAATGTGTCTCCCCCTGTCTCGTCTCCAGTAGATGGGGCAGGGGGAATGAAAAAAATATTATAAAAAAAAATATCAGGGCCCTTAGGCTGACAATAGATATCGGTGCCACTCTTTGTACATACTATTGTCTCACCAATAAACGACCAGGTCTATCTCTTAGCAGGTGTAGGTATATGTAGTGATGTGAGATATTTGTTATAACGTAAAAAACAAACCCTAATCTAATGAACGATTTGGCTTAATTAATCCGTAGTGGGGTTAAAAGATAGCAAATTATGTTGTAAAAAGGGCCTGATCACAGTGTAAAGACATACCTTTTACACTGTAATCAGCACCCTTTTGTATTTTATAGATTATCAAGGAGTTGCACGATGCGTTGTGAACCCCGTGTTGTCTGGCGTTTATCCTACTGCAAGCATAGATGCTTGATACGGAGGAATCATAACTGATACATATTCTTTTTTGCAACAGCATCGCACCTTGTTTCAGCAGATAGCGTTCGCCTTTACCTGTTGCCTGGCAACTTCCTTATGGGAGTGTCTTAGCGGTTAATTCCGCTATTTTGTTCAGGGAACAATACATTGTTTTTGAGATGATATATATTAATAAAAGTGTTATATGTTTGCAGGAATGAAAAAAAAGTGGTAATTTTGTACCGAAATTTTGTCATAGTGTAATAAATTGGCATAGTTTGCGTTATATTAAAGATAGGCTTTGTTTTTTCCATGCGTGGATATTATAAAGACGGGAAATGATATTGTTTGCATAGATATAAGGAAAGGAGATAATGAGACAACTTAAGATTCAGAAGAGTATCACAAATCGTAGTAGTGAGGCACTTGATAAGTATCTTGTAGAGATAGGTCGTGCCCCGCTTATCACCATTGATGAGGAGATAGAACTGGCACAGGCAATCAAGAAAGGTGGTCCTGCCGGTGAGCGTGCCAAGGATAAACTTGTCACTGCTAACCTGCGTTTTGTGGTTTCTGTAGCAAAGCAGTATCAGCATCAGGGGCTGTCATTGACAGACCTTATCGATGAGGGAAACATCGGTCTGATAAAGGCTGCCCAGAAGTTTGATGAGACACGTGGCTTCAAGTTTATCTCATACGCTGTGTGGTGGATACGTCAAAGTATCTTGCAGGCTATTGCTGAGCAGAGCCGTATAGTGCGTCTGCCGTTGAATCAGGTAGGCTCTCTCAATAAGATAAACCATGAAATCAACCGTTTTGAGCAGGAGAACCAGCGTCATCCGAGTGTCGGCGAGTTGTCAGAAGCAACTAACCTTGACGAGGAGAAAATAGGTCAGAGCCTTATGGCGGACGGACATCATGTATCAATCGATGCCCCATTCCAGGACGGAGAGGAGAACTGTATGCTTGATGTCATGGCAAGCGGTGACGATTCACGTACAGACCGTAGCGTTGACCATGAGTCAATGGCTCAGGAACTCAATGCAGTGCTCAGCCGTGTGTTGAAAGAAAGAGAAATAACCATCATACGCGAGTGCTTCGGCATAGGCTGTCACGAGAAGGGACTGGAGGAGATTGGTGACGAACTTGGTCTCACCCGTGAGCGTGTAAGGCAGATAAGAGAGAAATCTATCACCAAACTGCGTGACAGCGGAAACGCAAAGATACTGATAAAATACTTAGGATAAGAAACAAGGAGAAAGAGGTTGAAGGCTTATAAGTTCATGGGGATGCCCCAGAGACAGACAGGCTGCAACCTCTTTTTCGTATGACAAAATCTATAAAACTACAAGACTAATGAATCACCTTGTAATAATGGCGGGCGGTGTAGGAAGCCGTTTCTGGCCAATGAGCACTGTTGACAACCCAAAACAATTTATAGATGTACTCGGAGTAGGACGCTCACTGATGCAGTTGACCTATGACCGTTTCAAGCCATTGTGCCAACCAGAAAACGTATGGGTGGTTACAAGTGCAGACTATGTAGATAAGGTGCGCCAGCAACTACCCGAAATACCCGTTGGAAATATCCTCAGCGAGCCTTGTCGTCGCAACACTGCCCCCTGCATAGCGTACGTAAGTTACCGTATAAAAGCAAAGGATTCCAAGGCATCCATAGTCGTCACACCAAGTGATCATGTAGTGATGAATGTGGCAGAGTTTCAGCGTGTCATTAGCAGTGCCATGCAATTTGCAGGCGAAACGGATTCCATTGTCACCCTTGGCATGAAGCCTACACGTCCAGAGACCGGCTATGGATATATCCAAGCCAACATGGCGGAGCGCAGTATGCGTAATAAGGAGTTGTTCCAAGTAGAATCATTCCGTGAGAAGCCAAACCTTGAGACAGCGCAGGAATATATCAAACACAGTGATTATTTTTGGAATTCCGGCATATTCGTATGGAATGTCAGTACCATTGTCAACGCTTTCCGTATGTACCAGCCCGCTATCAGCCGTATCTTTGAATCGCTGATGGACGTTTATGGCACAGACAAAGAACAGGCCGCCATAAATGAACGCTATGCAGAGTGTGAGAATATCTCAGTTGACTACGCCATTATGGAGAAGGCAGAAGAAATCTTTGTCTTCCCAGCCGACTTCGGGTGGAGTGACCTTGGTACATGGGGCTCGCTGCATACCCTTGCAAAGAAGGACGCTAACGGCAATGGGCTCATCAGCCAGAACATAAAGACCTACGAGACAACCAATTGCATTATCAACGTAGAGGGTAACAAACAAGTCGTCGTGCAAGGCCTTGACGGTTACATAGTAGCCCAGCGTGACGGTCGCCTCCTCATCTGCAAACTGTCAGAAGAACAACGTATCAAGGAGTTTTCAGCGGAGTAACGGTCTCTATACTATATAATCCCAAATCGGATAATGGACCGCCGATAACCGTTATTACACTTATTACAGTGGCTGTTCTGTCCCTTTACGCTCAGGTGAAATCATCAAACAGGATGTATAATTCAACATCTTGTCAAGATTGGCAGTAAAACAGCACCTGTTTTTATCTTGTTACGTTTGTCGCGGTCATTGCTTATAGTTTCACCTTTTTCTTTACAGCCTTGCTCTCGTTTGCCATGCGGTCAAGAGCCGTTACTACGTAGGTGTATCGTGCCTTGCCGTCAACGTATGGTAGGGAGCACCATGTGTCTGTGGTGATGGCTACGATGTGTGCGGGGTTGTCGGTGTCAATCTTTTCGCCTTTTGCAAAGCGATATACTACGTATTTTGTTGCTTCGTCGTCCCAACGCTTTGCTTTTGGTGCTTTCCAGAAGAGTATGTATCCGTCGCTTGTCCACAACGGTTTCAGTTTTGTGGGCTTGCCGGGCGCACTGTTGTCAATGAATGGCATGAGGGGTTGCAGAGCGGGGTAGCGCCAGTAGTTGGTGCGCAGTTGTGTGCCGTAACTTCCTATGTCATCTACTGCGGCTTTGGCATACCATAACACTGTGCCGCTGATGTTGGGCAGTGATTGGTGCAAACGGTATTTTGCTGCCATCTGGTTTTGCTGTGGGTTGTCGGGGTCGGCGTATTTTGCTGTTCGTTCTATGTCTTCTCCTATGTATAGTGGGCGTTTTCCGGCGTGTCTGCTCCACCATTTGATGAGTGTTTTGTAGTCGGCTGCTTTGTTGCCTATCTCCCAATAGATTTGTGGCACGCAGTAGTCTATCCACCCTTTGTCTATCCATAGCAGTATGTCGGCGTACAGGTCGTCATAGTTTTGCAGGCCGTTGGTGTCAGAGCCTATTTCTGGTGCGTTCTTTTTGTTGCGGTATATGCCGAATGGTGATACTCCGAATTTTACCCACGGCTTTATGGTGCGTATGGTGTCGTGGAGTTGTTTGATGAAGGTGTCAACGTTGTTTCTTCTCCATTCGCCTATTGTGGCGAATGTGTTGCCCGTTGCTTGATAGTCTGCTTCGTCGGGTATTGCCACGCCAGGGGCGGGGTAGGGGTAGAAGTAGTCGTCTATGTGGAATCCGTCAATGTCGTAGCGTCTTACTATGTCTGCTGCTACCCGGCATATCCACTCCCTGTTGGCGGCTTTTGCGGGGTTGAGAATGTACAGTCCGTCGTATTGGAACACGAGGTCAGGACGGCGTGCTGCTATGTGTGTTGCGGCGAGTTCTGTGGTTACCTTTGTCTTGGCTCGGAAGGGGTTTATCCATGCGTGCAGTTCAATGCCTCGCTTGTGACATTCTGTTATCATCCATTGCAGTGGGTCCCAGTATGGTGATGGCGCCATGCCTTGTTGCCCGGTGAGGAACCGGCTCCATGGTTCAAGGGCACTTGGGTATAATGCGTCACATTCTGGGCGCACTTGGAAGATTATAGCGTTGACGCCGTCTTTTTGCAGTTCGTTGAGTTGGTAGGTTAGTGTCTGCTGCATTTTCTCTGTTCCTATGCCCGTAAACTGTCCGTTTACGCACTGTATCCATGCTCCTCGGAACTCGCGTTTTTGTGCTGCTTCGAGGGTGATGGGGTGTAACAGGCATAGTGTCAGTAACAGTGCCGTGATGGTTTTTGCCACTGCGTGTGTTGGTAGGTGATTGCCTTGGGTGTTGTATCTTGTTGTTTGCTGCACGTGGTATGTGTTTTTTTCTCGTTTAATTTATAGTTCGTCAAAGTTCACTTCTTTTTCTGTGTTGTGCTGTCTGGGCTCAGTGGCGTTACCGTCGGTAGGCATTGTGGGGGCAGCTTCTATGGGATTGCCGTTCTCATCGAGCAGTATCTCCTTGTAGGTGTCTATGGAGTCTGCGTCAATGGTGTCTTTTTGTGCTCCTCCGGTGTATGCGCACTCATACATTGAGCGGTCTATGTCTGCTCCGTCGGGCTTCTGGAACTTGCCGTGGTAGTGCTTGAATGTGGGGTCTGCAAATACTGATTGCAGGAAATATCCGCATATTGGCAGTGCTGTCCGTGAGCCTTGGCCGAGTGCTCCGGTGCGGAAGTGTATGCAGCGGTATTCTCCTCCTACCCATGCTCCTACCACCAGATTTGGTGATACGCCCATGAACCATGCGTCAGAGTGATTGTTTGATGTTCCGGTTTTTCCTCCAAACTCGGTGTCGGGGTATTTGCCTATGTATCCCCATAGGCTTTGTGATGTTCCGCCTCGTTCTCGCAGACCGCCTTGCAGCATTTGTTGCATGAGGTATGCGGTCCTTACGCTGATGGCTTGTGTTTCTTCTGTCGGTGCTACATATATCTCTTTGCCGTTGCGGTCGAGTATCTTTGTTATGAGTATGGCTTCGCTGTGTGCTTTTCCTCCGTTGACAACGGTGCTGTAGGCGTTGGCCAGTTCGAGCAGGTTGACATCGCTTGAGCCGAGAGCCAGTGCTGGTGCATCGTCCAAGGGGCTCTTTATGCCCATGTTATGTGCTGTTTCTATGATGTTTTTTATGCCCATCTCCTGTCCGAGACGCACGGCTATGGAGTTGATACTCTGTGCAAAGGCTATTTTCAGTGGCATGGAGTCGCCGGTGAAGTAACCGTTTGCGTTGGTCGGAGCCCATGTTACTTCCTCTTTTTTCTTGGCGTCCCACACTTTCATTGAGAAGTATTCGTCACGGCGTTTGTCACATGGTGTCAGGCCTTGTTCCATGGCTTCGGTATATACGAAGAGCTTGAAGGTAGAGCCGGGCTGGCGTTGTGCTGTCACTTTGTCATACTTCCAGTGGTTGAAATCTATGTCGCCCACCCATGCTTTCACGTGTCCTGTCTGTGGTTCCATTGCCACAAAGGAGCAGTGCATGAAGCTGACCATGTAGCGAATGGAATCCATTGTTGACATTTCTTTCTCTACTTCGCCTTTCTCATAGTCAAACACCTTTACGGTATGTGGCTTGTTTAGGTAGTATTCTACTGAGTCTGGGTTGTCCGGGAAGCGTGCAGTGAGGTGTTTATATACGGGTTGTTGCTTGGCAATGTCTTCTATGAAGTTGGGAATCACCTGGTGTTTCTCGTCCTGCCAGGGCTGCTGTCCGCGCCAATGTGAATTGAAGTTGCGCTGTACTTGCTGCATCTGCTTGCGTGCAGCGTCCTCTGCGTATTTCTGTAGGCGTGTGTCGAGTGTGGTGTATATTTTCAAACCGTCGTTGTATAGGTCTATGTCTTCCAGTGCTTCGTTATCTGCGCAGAGTCTTTTTATGTATTTTGCTACTGCTTCGCGGAAGTATTTTGCCTGTCCGTCGTAGTTTTCTTCTACGTTGAACTCTGATACGTCAATGCCTATATTCTTCATGGAGTCGCACTGGGCGGCTGTCAGGTCGCCGTGCATTTGCATGTTGTCAAGCACTATGTTGCGGCGTCTTAGCGAGTTTTCTGGGTGTGATATGGGGTTGTAGAAGGTCGTTGCTTTGAGCATTCCGACGAGTACTGCTGCCTGTTCCGTGGTCAGTTCCTTTGGTGTGGTGTTGAAATAGGTCTTTGCTGCGGTCTTTATTCCGAAGGCATTGTTACCGAAGTCCACGGTGTTGGCGTATTGTACGAGTATTTCTTTCTTTGCTTCCTTGCGTCCTTTTGTGTATGAGAAGTATATTTCCAGTTTCAGGGCGGTGATCCATTCTTTTGTTTTCATCACGAGGATTTTCACTCCTGGTATCTTGCCTATTAGTCCGGTGCTGTATTGTGTGCGCACTCTGAACATATTTTTTGCAAGTTGTTGGGTTATGGTTGAGGCTCCTCGTCCTCCTCTTCCGGTTGCTGCGTCTTTGGCGGCGCCTAATAATCCCAGTGGGTCTATGCCCCAGTGGTCGTAGAATCGTTCGTCTTCTGTGTCGATGAGGGCTTGCCAGAATACGGGGGTTACGTCTTCATATTTTACTGGTGTGCGGTTTTCGTTGAAGTATTTGCCGAGCATTACGCCGTCAGCGGAGTATAGTTCTGAGGCTTGACTGGTCTTGTGTTCGCTGATTTCTGCCCATCCTGGTGACTTGCCGAAGAGCCAGAAGAGGTTGATGTCAACTGCTCCGAGGTATAATATGAACAGTGTGATGAGTGTGATTACTGTGTTTATGGTCTTGATGTACCATGGTTTGCCGGTGAAGCAGCCTTTGTACCATTGCCATATTGCTTTGTTTTTTGTGGCAATCCATGTTATGGCTTGTTTTAGTTTTTTCATAGTTGGTTTGTGGTTATGTGGTTTTCTCCTTATGTGTTGTTGGAGATTTTGTTGTCAATGTATGTTGTTATTTTCTCGATGTCGTCTGGGTTGAACCATGTTATGTCCTGGTCTTTTTTGTACCACGTTAGTTGTTTGCGGGCGTATTGTCTTGTATTGCTTTGTATTTGCCGCAGGGCTTCTTGTAGTGGTATGTCTCCGTCGAAGTGTTTGAATAGTTCTTTGTATCCTACTGTGTTGAGAGCGTTTTCTTTTCTGTGTGGCATCATGGTGCGTGCTTCGTCTATTAGTCCTGCTTCTGCCATGTCCAGCACTCGTTTGTTTATTCTTTCGTATAGTTCTTCGCGGTTGCGTGTGAGGCCTATTTTTATTGTTTTGAATGGTCGTGGTTTTTTTTTGCCGGTTCGGAAGGAGGTGTATGTCTTCCCGCTTATATGGCATATTTCCAGTGCGTGCACCACTCTTCGTGGGTTGTTGTGGTCAACTGTGGCCCAGTGTTCTGGGTCCAGCCTTCTGAGTTCTTCTAATAGTGCTGGCAGGCCTTCTTCTTCCAGCCGTTGTTTCATCCAGTTTCTGGTTTGTTGATCTACTGTTGGTATGTCGTCTATGCCGTTGCATACGGCGTCTATGTACATCATTGAGCCGCCAGTGAGTATTGCTGCTATGTTGTTTTTGTGCTGAAAGGGTGGGGTGGCGAGCAGTTTCAGCACGTCTTGTTCGTACATTGAGGCGGAGTAGTAATCGCCTATGTGGCGTGTTCCTACAAAGTGGTGCCGCACTCTCCGCTGTTGTTCGGCGGTGGGTGCGGCTGTTCCTATTGGTAGTTCTGCGTATATTTGCCGTGAGTCTGCGTTGATGATGTCAACGTTGTATCTTTCGGCAAGGGAGAGGCAGAGCTCTGTTTTGCCTACACCCGTAGGACCTGTGACGACTATGAGTGTATTCAAGGTGTTTATCGTATTATGCCACGCTGGGCATTTTCTATGAAGTCTATTATGTATTTTATCTCTGGTGTTATTTCCATTGATAGTTTTACTTCTTCTATGCCTTCTTTTAGTATTCCTTTTGAGTAGATGGTGTTGTATGCTTCGCGTATGGAGAGTATTGCTTCGTTGCTGAATCCTCTGCGTCTCAGGCCTATGAGGTTCAGTCCTGCAAAGCGTATTGGTTCTTTGCCCGCTATTACGTAGGGTGGTATGTCTTGTGAGGTGCGGCTTCCGCCTTGTACCATTACGTATCCGCCGATGTGTACGAACTGGTGTACGAGTACTTCGGCTGAGATTATGGCGTAGTCGTCAACGATTACTTCTCCTGCGAATTTTGTTGAGTTGCCTATGATGCAGTTGTTGTTAATCACGCAGTCGTGGGCAACGTGCATATTTTCCATCAGCAGGTTGTTGTTGCCTACGATGGTTGTTCCTTTTGAGGCTGTACCGCGGCTGATGGTTACGTTCTCGCGAATGGAATTGTTGTTGCCTATCTGACAGGTTGTTATTTCTCCGCGGTATTTCAGGTCTTGTGGCTTGGTGCTTATGCTTGTGCCGGGGAATACTTCGTTGCCTGAGCCCATGCGGGTGCCTTGGTTCAGGGTGACGCTGTTCTGAAAGTGGTTGTTGTCGCCTATGATTACGTCTGCGTCTATGTAGCAGAATGGGCCTATCACGTTGCCGTCACCCATTTTTGCATCGGGGTGTACGTATGCAAGAGGGCTTATTGTATTTGCCATTGTTATTGGTTTTTGTTGTGACTGTTGGTGCCTTGGTTTTTATTGGGATATTGCTGTCTTTGTAATCAGTGCCTTTTTATCTTGTAATCGGCACTTGTTTACTTTGTAATCAGCACTCTTTTGTGTGGTAATCAGTGCTTGTTTACTTTGCAACCGGCTTTTTCTTGTTTTCTTGCGTGTCTTGTTTTCGGTTGTGGGCGTTTATTTGTTGCGTACCATCTGGCCTGTGAATGTTGCTTCGGCTATGAGTTGGTCGCCTACGAAGATGTAGCCTTGCATGGTTGATATGCCGTGGCGCACGGGGGCGACGAGTTCTACCTTGAAGATGAGCGTGTCTCCTGGTACTACTTTCTTGCGGTATTTTACCTTGTCAATTTTCAGGAAGTAACTTGTCCAGTGCTCCGGGTCTTCTATGGAGTTGAGCACGAGCAGTGCTCCGCACTGTGACATTGCTTCTATCATGAGTACTCCTGGCATGACGGGTTCTTGCGGAAAGTGTCCTTGGAAGAATGGTTCGTTGGAGGTAACGTTCTTTATTCCCACTATGGTTGTGCCGCTGATGCTTATCACTTTGTCCACCAGTTGCATGGGATAGCGGTGGGGCAGCACTTCGCGTATGCGGTTTACGTCGAGCACTGCCGGCATGTTCGGGTCATAGATGGGGGCTTGTATCTCGTGTTTCCTTATCTCTGTGCGCATCAGGCGAGCGAACTTGTTGTTGATGGTGTGGCCCGGTCGTGTTGCTATTATGCGTCCTTTCAGGGGTTTTCCGATGAGGGCCATGTCGCCGATGATGTCAAGTAGTTTGTGGCGTGTGCACTCATTCTCCCATGTCAGGGGCTTGTGCTGTATGTAACCGAGTTTTGTGGCGTCCATACGCGGCACCTTCAGATAGTCGCACAGTTTGTCTATGTCCTCCTGCTTCTGTTCGTATTCGTAGATGACAATGGCGTTGTCGAGGTCTCCGCCAGTTATGAGCCCGGCATTGAGTAGTGGTACGAGGTCACGCACAAACACGAAAGTGCGCGCTGATGCTATCTCCGTGGGGAACTTGTTTACGTTGTCAATGGTTGCAAACTGTGAGTTTATGAACTTTGACTCGAACGAACACATGGCCGTTATTGAGAAGTCCTCGTCGGGAAGTATTGTTATTACCGAGCCTGTTGCCTCGTCCTTGACCTCTATTTTCTTGCGTATGATATAGTAGTCCTTTGGTGCTGTCTGCTCCTGTATGCCCACTTCCTGTATCTTCTCCACATATTTCAGTGAACTGCCGTCAAGTATCGGGAACTCTGGTCCATTGACTTGTATCAGACAGTTGTCTATGCCCAGGGCGTAAAGTGCCGCCAGTGCGTGCTCCACGGTGCTTATCTTGATATCGCCCTTGCCCAGTACGGTGCCTCGCTGCGTGTCTATCACGTGCTCTGCAACAGCGTCTATGACTGGCATACCGTCCAAGTCGATACGCTGTATCTTGTAACCCGTATTCTCTGCTGCAGGATAGAACGTCACCGTTAGGCTCAGCCCTGTGTGCAGTCCTTTGCCACAAAGGGAGAAACTCCCCTTTATCGTGTTCTGTTTTGTCATACTCTTTCTATATATGGAATGTGGTAAGGTTTAGGATTCAGTTCCTTGTTCCTTTAATTTCTTCTCCAGTTCGTCTATTTTCTTTTGCATCTCGTTCATCTGCCTGAACATATCCGGCAGACGCTTAACTATGGCTTGTGAGCGGAAGTAGTTGGTCATGGACATCGGTGGGGTGCCGATAAGTTCCTGATTGCTCTTCAAACTGCCTGGCACTCCTGACTGTGCGCCCAGCATTACCTTGTCACCTATGGTGATATGACCTGCTATTCCCACTTGTCCGCCGAACATACACCACTCTCCAACCTTTGCACTTCCAGCCACGCCAACCTGCGCTGACATCACGGTGTTGGCACCAATGTCGGTGTTGTGGGCTATCTGTACAAGGTTATCCAGTTTCACTCCCTTCCTTATGTATGTACTTCCCATTGTCGCACGGTCAATACACGTGTTGGCACCAACCTCTACGTTGTCCTCAATCGTTACTATTCCGATTTGTGGTATCTTGTCATATCCATCGGCAGACGGGGCGAATCCGAATCCGTCTGCGCCTATAACGCTGCCTGCATGGAGTATGCAACTGTTGCCAACCTTACAGTGGTGATATACTACTGCATTGCTGTATATCTCTGTATTGTTACCTATTGAGGCACATTCGCCCACTGTTACGTGTGGGTGAAGCACGCAGCCGTCGCCTATTGAGGCGTTGGGACCGATGGCAACGAATGGCCCTATGTAGCAATCCTTACCAATTTTCGCTGTCGGTGCAATGAAAGCGAGAGGGTCTATGCCCTTCTTCTTGGGCTTCATGGCCTCATACATCTGCAACAAGTGGGCTACAGCCTCATATGCACTCTTTACTCTTATCAAGGTGGCAGTGACTGGTTGTTCCAGCACGAGGTCCTCATCAACAAGCACTACGCTTGACTTTGTATCGTATATATGATTAATGTATTTCTTGTTTGAAAGGAAGGAGATGGCTCCGGGCTGTCCTTCCTCTATCTTTGCGAAAGTGTTGACGGTGGCATTCGCATCACCCTCGATGCGTCCTTGCACCAGTTCTGCTATCTGTTGAACTGAGAATTCCATGTGTTCCTCTGTGGTTTATATTTTTTCGAGTTCCTCTTTCATCTGCTGTTGCAACTCCTTTGCTTTCTCGGCAGCAACGTTTGCAAAGTCTTTTGTGCTGTCGGCGAAGATTATTCCACGGCTTGAATTCACCAGAAGAGCACAGTCTTTTGTCATGCCATAGCGGCAAACGTCTTGCAGAGAGCCCCCCTGTGCACCTACACCAGGTACAAGCAGGAAGTGCTCCGGCGCCACTTTGCGTATGTCTTTGAACATTTCTCCGCGGGTAGCACCTACTACATACATCAGGTTTTCTGGCGTTCCCCATTCCTGACTCTTTGTGATTACCTTCTCAAAGAGGCGTTGCCCCTCTGTATCTACCGTCTGTTGGAAGTCGAAGGAACCCTTGTTGCTGGTCAGGGCAAGCAGTATTACCCAAGGTTTCTTGTCGCTTTCGTATGTCAGGAAGGGCACTACGCTATCCTCACCCATGTAAGGTGCTACAGTTAGAGCATCTACCTTGTATTCTCCGAAGAATGTCTGAGCGTACATTTTTGATGTGTTACCGATGTCACCACGTTTTGCGTCGGCTATGATGAACTGCTCGGGGTAGTTCTCTTGGATGTATTTCACGGTCTTTTCAAACGCTGTAAGTCCTTTAATGCCATACGCTTCGTAAAATGCGAGGTTCGGTTTGTATGCCACACAGTATGGTGCTGTGGCATCAATTATTTGTTTGTTGAAGGTGAATATCGGGTCTTCATCTTCCAAAAGGTGCTTGGGCACCTTGTTGAGGTCAACGTCCAGTCCTACGCATAGAAAGCTTTTCTTCTGGAATATCTGTCTTACAAGTTCTTCTCGTGTCATTGTCTTGCTTGTTTTTCTCTTCGTTAGTGGTGCTGTTCGGCTTCTTTTTCCTGTGTGCCGTGCCTGCATCAGCGTCCGATTCCTTTGTTATTCTTTCGGCATTTCGGTGTTTGGTATGTCTTTATACTGTCTTGTTGTGCGCTGGCTTTCCAGCAGTCTGTTGATGAACTCGGTAGCGTTGATGGTGCGTTCGTCTTCCTTGTCCTCTTTTTTCTTTATTGTAGTATAGACTCCCATGTTGATAATTGTTTCTTAGAGTTCGGCTTCTTTCATTCGCTCTGCGTTCTCTGCTACTGTCAGTGCGTCAATCATTGGTTGTATGTCTCCTGCGAGGAATCCTTGCAGGTCGTGTGTTGTGAAGCCTATTCTGTGGTCGGTTACTCGTCCTTGTGGGAAGTTATATGTGCGTATCTTTGCCGAACGGTCGCCTGTAGAGACCAGTGTCTTGCGCCTGTTGGCTATGTCGTCCAGGTATTTTTGGTGTTCTTTGTCATATATATATGTACGCAGGCGTGCAAGGGCGCGTTCTTTATTCTTTGGTTGGTCTCGTGTTTCGGTACATTCTATGAGTATTTCTTCTGTCTCACCGGTGTTTGGGTTTTTCCACATATACCGTGCGCGTACTCCTGATTCTACCTTGTTCACGTTCTGTCCGCCTGCTCCGCTTGAGCGGAAGGTGTCCCACTTTATTTCTCCTTCGTTTATTTGTACGTCGAAGGCTTCTGCTTCTGGCAGTACTGCTACTGTTGCTGCGGAGGTCTGCATGCGTCCGTTGCTTTCTGTTACTGGTACTCGTTGTACGCGGTGTACGCCTGATTCGTATTTCAGTATGCCATATACTCCTTCTCCGCTTACTGCGAAGTCTATTTCTTTGAATCCTCCTACTGCTCCTTCGCTGACGTCTGTTACGCTGATGTTCCAGCCTTTTGATTCGCAGAATCGCTTGTACATGGAGAACAGGTCGCCTGCGAACAGGCAGGCTTCATCGCCTCCTGTTCCGGCTCTTATTTCCATTTCTACGTTTTTGGCGTCCTCTGGGTCTTTTGGAACGAGGGCTATTTTTATTTCTTCTTCCAGTCCTGGCTGTGCTGATTCGCTCTCTGCGAGTTGTTCGCGGGCCATTTCTTTCATTTCTGGGTCGCTCTCGTTTGCCAGTATGTCCTTTGCTTCTGCTATGGATTCGAGGCAAGTTATATAGCGTTTGCGTAGTTTCATTATGTCTCCGAGGTCTTTGTACTCTCTTGTTAACTTAACGAAACGTTGTTGGTCTGATATTACTGACGGGTCGGTGATTAGTGTTGTCACCTCTTCGTAGCGTGCTTCCAGACCGTCAAGTTTTTGTAATATGTTGTTGTTTTCAGCCATTTGTCGCTATTTCCTTCTTGTTTTGCCAGCGTTTTTTGCCGTGTGTGGGGTGTTGGTGTCGGCGTGTGGTTCTTTTGGTTGTTTACTGATACGTTTCTTGCTGTGTCACATTAGGTGATTGCTGTGCTGCAAATCGGTGTATGGCGGTGTCTTACCGCTGCTGGCATGGTGTACGGCAGGTGTTTAGTATTCAAATTCTCCGTACTCGCTTTTTATTGTGAGTGACTTCTTTCCTGCTTCTACATGTCCTACTATTTGTGCGTCAATGTTGAAGTTTTTGCTTATGGCGATTATTTTTTCTGCTTGCTCTGGTGCTACGTATATTTCCATTCTGTGCCCCATGTTGAAGACTTTGTACATTTCTTTCCAGTCTGTTCCGCTTTGTTCGTGTATTATTCGGAACAGTGGTGGTACTGGGAACATATTGTTTTTCACTACGTGACAGTCTTCGCCAACGAAGTGTAGCACCTTTGTCTGTGCGCCTCCGGTGCAGTGTACCATGCCGTGTATCTCCTGACGCATTTCGTCCAGCACTCGTTTTATTACTGGGGCGTAGGTTCTTGTGGGTGAGAGTACCAGTTTTCCTGCGTTTACCGGTGCTCCTTCTACTTTGTCTTCAAAGCGGTATTTGCCTGAATATACTAATTCTTCTGGTACTGCGTGGTCGTAACTTTCTGGGTATTTCTCGGCATAGTATTTGCTGAATACGTCATGTCTTGCTGATGTTAGTCCGTTGCTGCCCATGCCGCCGTTGTATTCTTTTTCGTAGGTTGCCTGACCGTAACTTGCCAGTCCTACTATAACATCGCCCGGACGAATGTTGGCGTTGTCTATGACGTCACTGCGTTTCATGCGACATGTGACTGTGGAGTCTACGATTATGGTGCGTGAAAGGTCGCCCACGTCTGCTGTTTCTCCTCCTGTTGCATATATGCCGATGCCCATTTCGCGCATCTCACTGAGCAACTCGTCCGTGCCGTTGATGATGGCTGAGATGACATCGCCTGGTACGAGCATCTTGTTTCGGCCTATGGTGCTGGATACAAGAATGTTATCTACTGCGCCAACGCATAGCAGGTCGTCTGTGTTCATTATGAGTGCGTCCTGTGCTATGCCCTTCCACACGCTTAGGTCACCAGTCTCTTTCCAGTACATATATGCCAGACTGGACTTTGTTCCTGCTCCGTCAGCGTGCATTATGTTGCAGTATTCTGGGTCATTGCCCAGTATGTCGGGGATTATTTTGCAGAAGGCCTGTGGATAAATGCCTTTGTCTATGTTCTTGATGGCGTTGTGCACATCCTCTTTCGCTGCGCTTACACCGCGCAACATATATCTGTTGTCCATTTATCTTTTATTGATTTATATTGGTTGCAAAGTTACTAAAAATATTTTAGAACGACAAAGGAAAGCGGAATATCATTGTTTAATAAAGTTAAAAGTGTTAATCTTGAAACATTCTGGTACCTGTCAGGTTTTATAACCACGCAGAAACGGGCGACGAGAAATGCTGCTTGGTATGTCTGTGATTTACAGCGAGTTGCAAAAGTGGTGTTAAAAGCCTTCTAAAAAGGTGCTGATTACAGTGTGAAAAGGTGCTGATTACAGTGTAAAAAAGTGCTGATTGTGATTCGGGTGGTTGTTCTTCGCTGTTCCGTTGTTGTGTGTCTGTTTTGTGATTTATATAGTGTTAAAGACATATATGGAAAATAATATTACATTTAAGTTACGTTAACAGATTGTCCTGCCGTATTGAATACGTCGATATGGGTTGGCTTTTCTTTCATTTGCGAGTTATTTTCTCCGTGGTGTTAGAGGTTTTTTCCATCTTTCTGTGTACCGTATCGCACGCAGTTTTGCCTCTACATGACGGGCTATGCCTTAGATGAAGCATGGCATAATCAGGCACACAGACAGACGAAAGGAGCAAAAAACTAATGTCTGTCGGGGGTTTAAGGAGAAAAAATTTGGGTATTCCAACATTATTTGTTAACTTTGTCCCGAATTTGCAAATATCAATATGAATAACATATCAGACACAATCAATACGGCTGTTGAGGCGCTGTCATCGCCAGAAAGCCTGGAAGGGCTTTTTCATCAGGTGCACGACAACGTTCCGTTGCCCTCAAATGCTGCCCTTGATGAGATGATGGGGCTTGCCAGGGGAATACTGTTTCCTGGGTATTTCGGGCAGTCAAAAGTTACTCAGGATACCATAAAATACCATATTGGCGTTGCTCTTGAACGTTTCTCACGCCTATTGAAAAAGCAGGTGATGGCTGGGCTGTGCTTCTGTCTGGACAAGGACGCGGAGTTCGCAGTGGCAGACGTTCGTGCCAAGTCGCAGGAGATAACGTGTGAGATAGTGCGACGCCTGCCGCGTATGCGTGAAATTCTCGCCACAGACGTTGAGGCGGCATACAACGGTGACCCTGCTGCCACGAGTTTCGGGGAGATTATCAGTTGCTATCCCGTTATACGAACGCTGACCAACTATCGCCTCGCACATGAACTACACCTGCTTGGTGTGCCGCTGATACCGCGCATGATAAGCGAACTTGCACACTCGGAGACGGGCATAGACATACACCCCGCCGCAGAGATAGGACACCATTTCACCATAGACCACGGTACGGGCGTGGTGATAGGAGCAACCTGTATCATTGGCAATAATGTGAAACTGTATCAGGGAGTGACGCTCGGCGCACTGTCGTTCCCACTGGACGCTGACGGCAATCCTATCAAAGGCATCCCACGTCACCCCATACTGGGCAATGACGTCATAGTGTACAGCAACGCCACGATACTCGGTCGTATCACCATCGGTGACCGTTCGGTGATAGGAGCCAATCGCTGGGTGACGGACAATATAGCCCCTGATACAAAAATCTACAAGAACGTAAAGATGACAAGGGGCTTCGAGAACGGATATGGCATATAAGACGCCCCGTCAAGTAAGAAACAAAACTATTCAATACAGCAGAAAAACAACAGATGGAATTTGAGATGATAGCCAAGACCTTCATGGGTCTTGAAGATATATTGGCGCAGGAACTGGTGGAACTTGGTGCTAATAACGTTGAAAAAGGTCGCCGCATGGTGGCTTTTACAGGCGACAAAGCACTGATGTACCGTGCAAACTTTGCCCTGAGAACGGCGATACGCATACTGAAACCAATAAAACACTTCCGGGCAAAGTCAGCCGATCAGGTGTATGACCATATTAAGGAAATAGACTGGAGCAAATATATAGGCGACGGAAAAACCTTCTCCGTAGATTCCGTAGTGTATAGCGAGGAGTTCAGTAACTCGCGCTTCGTGACGTATAAAGTCAAGGACGCCATAGTAGATCAGTTCCGTGAGCGCACAGGCAAGCGCCCTAACATCTCTGTGGCCGATGCAGACATAAGGTTGAACATACACATCTCCGAAGACAAAGCAACCGTTTCGCTCGACTCAAGCGGTGACTCCCTTCACCGTCGCGGGTATAGGCAGGAAGCCGTAGAGGCCCCCTTGAACGAGGTACTCGCAGCGGGCATGATTCTGATGACAGGCTGGAAAGGCGAGACAGACTTCATAGACCCGATGTGCGGAAGCGGTACCCTCGCCATAGAGGCTGCCCTTATAGCCCGTAACATAGCACCCGGCGTGTTCAGAAAGAAATATGCCTTCGAGAAATGGCATGACTTTGACGCCGCACTCTTTGATGAAATATACAACGATGACAGTCGGGAAAGAGAGTTTGAACATCACATCTACGGATACGACATTGACTATCTGGCGGTTAATATGTCCAAAGCCAATGTCAAGGCAGCAGGACTATCAGCGGACATAACCATAGAACAGCAGGACTTCAAGGACTTCAAAGGACACGAAGGAAAAGCCATCATAGTGACAAACCCACCGTACGGCGAAAGAATCTCTACGCCAAACCTGCTTGAAACATACAAGATGATAGGCGAAAGGCTAAAACATGCCTTCAAAGAAGGAGAAGCATGGATACTCTCTTACCGTGAAGAATGTTTCCAGCAGATAGGACTTAAGCCAAGCGTCAAAATACCATTGTATAACGGTTCGCTGGAATGTGAATACAGAAAGTACAGCATCTTTGACGGAAAACTAAAGAACTTCCGTGAGGAAGGAGGCGTGGTGAAAACCGAAGAAGAGAAAAGACAGATGGCAGAAAAGCGCCGCACATGGCAAAAAAGAGATTATGAGAAGAAAGAAACAGAACGCATAGACAACGAGGAAGCAGACATACTGACGTTCAAGTTCCGCTCCCTTGAAAAGCAAAGAAGCGAACGTGCAGCCCGAGAACGTAAGGCTTTCAGCCGTGACCGCAAGCCATACGGCGAGAATGAAGGCCGAAAATCCAGAAAAGACGGTAAGCCATTCCGTAGAGGAGAGACAAGAAGCGAGAGGCAAAACAATAGAAAAAACTTCTTCGGAAACCGTGGAAGCGAGGATTAAAATACTGCTATTGACACTACTGTCAGTATTGTCCATCATGGCACAACGCAAGAATTTCACACTGGAAGACCTTAACGCAGGAGGCGCAAGATACCATGAGATGACGCCAGAAAGACGTTATTACACATGGTGGGGAGACAAACTGCTGCGCTTGGAGGTCGCTGACATACATATAATAGATAAGGTATCCGGTGCAGAGACACCCCTTTTCACCCTCGATGAACTGTTCAACATGAAGGAGGGAGAAGCGGATATGATAGGAATAAACCTGCTTAACGCCACCTTCCCCTACAAAGACAAGAGCCTTGCACGCCTTGATGCCCCAGGAAAACGTGTGCTATACGACTTCAAAAGCAAACGGATAGCGTGGAGTCAGGACAGTGAAGGCTCGCTGGAGTGGAACATTCACAGCAGAGTTGACGCCTTCACACGTGACAATAACCTATGGATAAGGCTGGAAGACGGAACAGAACGCCAACTGACAAACGACGGATCAGCAGACATAGTCTATGGAAGAAGCGTGCACAGAGATGAGTTTGGCATAACGAAAGGCACCTTCTTCTCACCCGATGGAGGGCGATTAGCCTTTTACAGAATGGACCAATCCATGGTGACAGACTATCCACAGGTCAACACATTCGGCCGGATAGCAGTGTGCGAGCCTGACAAATACCCCATGGCAGGTATGAAAAGCCATGAGGTAACGATAGGGGTACATGACGTAAAAACGGCAAAGACAGTGTATCTTAACGTGGGAAAACCCACTGACAGGTACTTCACCAATGTGGTGTGGAGCCCTGATGGCAACAGAATATACCTCTATGAGGTAAACAGACAGCAGACAATCGCCACGTTAGATGAATATGATGCCGTGACAGGTGATAAGTTACGTACCATTGAAAAGGAAGAAGACGTAAGATACGTAGAACCGCAACACCCCATAATCTTTGTGCCATGGGACAGTAATAAGTTCGTGGCGTGGAGTCAAAAGGACGGTTATTGGCATCTATATCTGTATGAAGCAGAGGCAGGAAAATGCCTGCAACAACTGACAAGAGGTGCTTGGGTAGTGCTCGATGTGCTGGGATTCTGCAAGGAAACGAACAGTATCATAATACTGGCAAATAGAGATAACCACCTGCAACGCAACATATATGCCGTCAATCTTGTTACGGGAGCAATGCAAACACTTGACAACGGCAAGGGAGTGCATGACGTTCAGTTGTCAGAAGACGGCAGATTCCTCGTTGACAGATGGTCAGAACCGAAACTGCCGAGGGCATATAGCCTTACGAACGTGACATCCTCGTTACATAAAGAAGGTGTTGTGGTGCAGAAAAAACTATATGAAAGTCCTGACCCTTGGGCTGGTTATGCCGTTCCGCAGTACCTCACGGGCACACTGACGGCGGCTGATGACACCACAATGCTGCACTGGCGAATGGTTCTTCCGCCTGACTTTGACCGGAAAAAGAGTTATCCTACCGTGGTGTATGTTTACGGTGGACCCCACGTTCACATGGTAGAAGCATCGTGGCATTGGGCTTCCCGCGGTTGGGAGACATACATGGCGCAG
>JALFNY010000016.1 GCA_022774105.1 Prevotella sp. | reverse complement strand
AACCGACATTTGAGACGTTTGAGGATTGCATAGACTATATCAAGAGTCGTTAACCGTTATTGGGTATCATGGGAGAAACTCTGTATGACCTAATATCTGAATTTGTAATGTTCTGAAATACAGTGAGGTACATATACGCTTGTAATCTGCACCATTTTACAATGTAATTAGGTGCAGATTACAAGGTTATCAGCACCTAATTACATTGCAGTTTATTGCTGTTCATCGGGGAAGAGGCAATAACAGAACCTCAGAACCCCACGGCTCTGCCGTTTTTATGTGACAAAATCACGGTAGTTTTTGTTCGTGAGATAAACGAAGAAACCACAAAATCACCAAACGACTAATCTATTAAAATGCTCCAATCCCTATACAGCCGCCTGTCACAATATGATGTCTCTGAGGCACGTAGCATTGTACGCCTTTTACTCATGGACACCTTCGGCCTTACGCTCACGGACATCTGCGGTGGTGCATTGAACGCCCTTACAGAAGCAGAACAGAGGCTTTTAGAGGAACTTATGGTGCGTTTAGAAGAAGGAGAACCCGTACAATATGTTACAGGCAAAGCGTTTTTCTGTAACAGAGAGTTCCGTGTAAGACCAGGATGCCTGATACCACGTCCAGAAACTGAGGAACTATGTCAATGGATCATAACCGAGGCAAACAACGCACGTGACATCCTTGACATAGGTACTGGCAGTGGTTGTATAGCCATAACACTCAAAGCCTGCTTGCCTGACGCCGATATTACGGCGTGGGATATTAGTAGTGAGGCTCTGGAAATAGCGCAAGAAAACGCTGAAATTAACCGTACAGACGTAAGGTTTGCTATACAAGACACCTTGTCACCACCCGATGACATTGACAGATGGGACATTATTGTCAGTAACCCTCCATATATATGCCAGAAAGAAGCAGACACCATGGAGCGTAATGTGCTGGACTATGAGCCGCAACAGGCTCTGTTTGTTCCAGACAAAGACGCCTTGCTGTTTTACAACAGTATCATACGTTATGCCGTAAAAGCCTTAAAACCTGACGGAATACTGTTCTTTGAAATAAACCCTATATATGCACATGAAGTAAAAGCCGCTATGGAGGCACATGGTTTCAATGATGTATGTATTAGGAAAGACATGAATGACAAGATGAGAATGGCAAGAGGGCGAATACAAAAGTGATATTTTATATCAACAAACAATGTAATATATTGATAAGGTATGACTTACGAACAAATATTAAACAAACTGACAACCCTTTGTTCAAGAAGCGAACACTGTCTGTATGATATGCGTACCAAGATGCAACGGTGGGGCATAGAACCTGACTTGCAGCAAGAAGTATTGGAATATCTTGTTAGTGAAGGATATGTAAACGAGGAACGTTATACCCGCGCCTTTATAAAAGACAAAGCGAAATATAACCGTTGGGGACGCAGAAAGATAGAGAGTGCCCTCCTAATGAAGCATATTTCAAGGGAAATATACGTTCCGTTACTTGACGAAATAGAAGAGGATATATACATGACAACGCTGCTGCCCCTTCTCAAAGCGAAAAGTTCCTCAGTAAAAGGGAAATCAGACTATGAGATAAGAGCAAAACTTATACGTTACGCTATGCAAAGAGGCTTTTCTTACGAACAGGCGGAGCGGTGCTTGAACAATATCAATACGCATGAAGAACTATAAGTAAAAATATAACAAGTCTTCATAACATGATGATATTAAGAATCATACTTGACTTCTTCTTTCCGCGTTATTGCCTCATGTGCGGGAAGCGTTTGCTGTTAGAGGAAGAAAGAATATGTATTCATTGTAACACGGATTTACCACGCACCATGCTGTGGTGTAACCCTACTGATAACAATCTAATCAAGAGATTCTGGGGGAAAATACCCATAGAGAAGGCGGCTGCATACCTATACTTCTACCCACATACAAACACAGCGAATATTGTCTATGCGTTCAAATACCAGAACGAACCATATACAGCGGTGTATATGGGAGAAATGATAGCAAAAGAATTATCAAGAAGTGACTTCTTCTCAGACATAGATTGCCTCGTACCAGTGCCTATAACAAGCAAGAGAATCAGAAAAAGAGGTTACAATCAGAGCGAAAGAATTGCACACGGCATACACAAGGTGTTACACATCCCAGTGATAACAAATGCCGTCAAGAGAACGAAGAACGCAGTGTCACAGACTATGATGGACAGAAGTGACCGTCCAGACAATATAGAACAGGCTTTCATTTTGACCCGAAATGCAGACAAACTGGCAGGCAAGCACTGTCTTGTCATAGATGATGTCATAACAACCGGTTCAACAACCCTGGGTTGCGCACAAGAAGTGATAAAAGTATCAGGAACAAAAGTAAGTGTCCTGTCGTTGGGATATGTAAAAGATAAAAAATAGGTTAAAAGGAAGAAGTTATATCTATTGGCACATAATTTGTGCGAATGTAATACGTTTCTTATATAAAGAATAGCAAATAATATCCTTATGCCATCTCCGTTATAAGTATAACGACGCCTCAGATGGCACAAAAACAGAAAAGAAAAATGGAATACAAAGACTTTGATCGTATGGTAAATGAGGTAGAAGGCACTTCACGCCGCAGTTTCTCCCCATCATTAACGTTCCCCGCTTTGATGCGTAAGGTGTACGTGTGGATGACATTAGCAATGGCAATAACCGGTATAACAGCATACGGTGTTGCTAATTCCCCTGCCATATTGGAAATGATATTTGGTAACAGACTGGTGTTCTGGGGACTGATAATTGCAGAACTTGCATTAGTGTTTGGTATATCTGGAATGTTGAACAGACTAAGTCTCACAACAGCAACCCTGATGTTTGTGGCATATAGCGTGATAAACGGTGCGGTACTGTCAAGTATCTTCCTTGTTTATACAATGGAAAGCATAGGGAATGTGTTCTTCATCACAGCAGGAACATTCGGTGCTATGGCCCTCATAGGATATACAACCAAGAAAGACCTAACCTCCATGGGACGTATATTGTTTATGGCATTGATAGGTCTAATAATAGCAACTGTGGTGAATATCTTTGTGGGTTCAACAGGTATGCAGACCATCATAAGTTATCTGGGAGTGCTTATCTTTGTGGGACTTACTGCATACGACTCTCAAAAAATAAAGATGATGTTAATGGATATGGACGCATACGATGAGGGAGCACAGAAACTTGCACTCATAGGTGCACTGACATTGTATCTTGACTTTATCAACCTGTTTTTGTATCTCCTACGTATATTTGGCGGAAAAAGAGAATAAACTACACATATACAATCATTAACCTCGTATGAAAAAATTACTTTCCCTTCCACCTAACCTTGTGGATTGTTTCCATGATATAACCAATCTCGATAAAAACGAGTGGTTCTGCACCAACGACCCCATAGGTGAGAAACTTGGTTCTGGGGGTGGTACCACATGGTTATTAGAATGTTGTCACAGGGCAATGGGGGGCAAAATGTCCTTTGATGAATGGCTGGGGAAGGACAGAAGAATAATTCTCCATGCCGGAGGGCAGAGCAGGAGACTGCCGTCATACGCACCGTCAGGCAAGATTCTGACACCTATTCCTGTATTCAGATGGGAACGCGGGCAACGTCTTGCACAGAATCTGCTCTCTTTACAGATTCCACTGTATGAGCATATCATGGAATCTGCGCCCAAGAGGTTGAATACAATGATTGTAAGTGGAGATGTATATATACGTGCAACAAAGCCATTAGGAGAGATTCCTGATGCTGATGTTGTGTGCTATGGTCTGTGGCTTGATTCAAACATTGCCAAGGACCATGGCGTCTTTGTTTCATCAAGGGAGGAACCAGCAAAGATGCAATGTATGTTGCAGAAACCCTCATTGAAGAAATTATCAGAGATACTTGAACACGGGTATTATCTTACGGACATAGGAATATGGCTGTTGTCTGACAGAGCATTGAAAGTTCTGATGAGAAAATCAAGAAATGCAGACGGCAACATCACCAACTATGATATGTACACAGACTTCGGGTGCGCCTTAGGTTCACACCCTACCAAAATTGATGAGGACGTAGCCGAATTGTCTGTGGCGGTATTGCCATTACCAGGAGGTGAGTTCTATCATTATGGCACAACACATGAAATACTGTCAAGTACACTTGCAATACAGAACAGAGTTAATGACCAGAGGGAAATAATGCATAATTCCCGCAAGCCACACCCTGCAATGTTTGTACAGAACAGTAAATTAAATATAAAGATAACAGACAAGAATCAGAACCTGTGGATAGAGAACAGTTATATAGCAGAGCACTGGTCCATAGGAAAAGAGAATGTTATAACAGGCGTACCGCAGAATAACTGGACAATAGAAATAAAGGATGGACAGTGCATAGACATAGTTCCTGTTGGTGAAAAAGATTTCGTTGTACGTCCATATGGCTATAATGATAAGTTCCGCGGTAACATAACTGACGAGCAAACGGAGTTCATTGGTATCCCCTTCATACGATGGGCGGAGAATCACAATATAGATATAGAAAGAATAGAAGGGAAACATGATCTGCAAGCAGCAAAGATATTCCCCGTTCTTGACACCATAGACAAGATAGGCAAAGTACTTGTCTGGATGATAGGAGACAAGAATGATTCACAAGCACAGGCAATATGGGAGGAGGCAAGGAAGTATAGTGCAGACGAAATATCAGCATATGCTAACCTTAGAAGGCTTACACTCCAACGTGAAAGGATGTGTGCAGAGAACCTGACAGAACTGGCGGCCAATTACCAGCACAGCGTTTTCTTTCAGATAGACCTTGACGATGTAGCACATAACTTTGCAAAATATAACATTCCATTACCCAACCCTGTTGCAACAGACACGGCACTGATGAAAAGGATACATGACAGTATGTTCCGTTCTGAAGTAAAGAGATTGAAAGGGCAGGGGGGAGTAGAAGAGGCAGAAGAAGCCTTTTCACTCTTGCGACAGGGGCTTACTGCACCATTATTGGCAAACAGACAATCACCAAGAAAGTCCGTTTACGATGATCAGATAGTATGGGGACGCTCACCAGTACGTATAGATATAGCAGGTGGATGGACAGACACACCGCCATATTGCCTAATGGAAGGAGGAGATGTTATTAATCTTGCAATAGAACTGAATGGACAACCACCGTTGCAAACGTATATTAAACCATGCAAGGAAGCAGTCATTATATTACGTAGCATAGACCTCGGAGCAGAAGAAAGAATTACAACATTCGAGCAACTTGCCGATTTCAACAAGGTTGGTTCACCATTCTCTATTCCCAAGGCAGCATTGGCATTGGCAGGATTTTACCCTGATTTCAGCACAGAGCCATATGACACTCTTGAACATCAACTATCAGACTTTGGCTGTGGAATAGAACTTACCATGCTCTCCGCTATCCCCGCAGGGTCCGGTTTAGGCACAAGCAGCATCCTTGCAAGCACAGTACTCGGAGCATTAAATGATTTCTGTGGTCTGACATGGGATCGTAATGAAATAGGATTACGGACACTTGTATTGGAACAGTTGCTTACCACAGGAGGAGGTTGGCAGGACCAATTCGGTGGACTGCTACGTGGTATAAAACTCCTACATACCGAACGTGGCTTTGAACAGAACCCATTAGTGAGGTGGTTGCCTAACGAACTATATACACAACCTGAATATGCTGCCTGCCACCTGTTGTATTACACAGGTATAACGAGAACTGCTAAGACACTACTTGCAGAGATTGTACGTAAAATGTTCCTCAACCAACACGATGAAATTGCTATGTTAAGACAGATGAAAGAACATACACTCAACCTTTATGACATCATACAACGAGGAGATTTTATTGGTCTTGGCAATGCGATACGTAAGACATGGAGGCAAAACCAACTTATGGACAAGGGTACTAATCCTGCTTCGATCATGGCTATTACAGAGAAAATAGATGATCTTTGCCTCGGTTACAAACTCCCCGGAGCCGGAGGCGGTGGCTATCTATATATGGTGGCGAAGGACCCTGACGCTGCAGCACGCATCAAACAGGTGCTTACTGCTCAGGCCTGCAACAAGAATGCACGCTTCGTGGATATGAGACTATCTGAGAAAGGACTGCAAGTCAGCAGATCATAGAGATGCCTTAGAAAGATAATATGATTTTACAAACGCCTGTACATATACCACATTCTACATTTGAGATTACCCCATCTGATAGGATTCTGTTTGTTGGGTCATGCTTTGCAGACAACATTGGACGTAGATTCTCAGACAATCTGTTCAATGCAACGG
>JALFNY010000012.1 GCA_022774105.1 Prevotella sp. | reverse complement strand
TCACTCCTTGCCTTTTACTATTTCCATGCACTGCTCGTAGGTGAGTGTTGCTGCTTTCTCGTGCAGTGCCTTGGGCAGGCGGTAGTTTTTGCCGTCATAGACGATGTAAGGGCCGTAGCGTCCGTTCATAACCTCTATCTTCGGGTCTTCTTCAAAGGCTTTGATGTGGCGTTTTTGTTCTATCTTACGGCTCTCGCTTATCAGTGCCACGGCTTCTTCGAGGGTGATGGTGAGGGGGTCTTTGTCTTTTGGTATGGAGACGTATTTCTTGTTATGCAGCACGTATGGGCCGAAGCGTCCTGCGCCGATTACCACGTCTGTGCCTTCGTACTGTCCTGCTGTGCGGGGCAGGCGGAACAGTTCCAGTGCTTCGTCCAGTGTTATTGTCTCTATGGAGAGTTCTTTCGGCAGTTGTGCGAAGCGTGGCTTGTCTTTGTCGTCGGCGGTGCCTATCTGCACCACGGGGCCGTAACGGCCTATCTTTACTGACACGGGCTTGCCGCTGCTGGGCTCTTGTCCCAGTATGCGTTCGCCGGCCTTGTGTTCGCTTCTCGCCTTGATGGTCTTCTCAACGGTTGGCTCGAAGCCTTTGTAGAAGTCGCGGAGCATCTTGTGCCAGTCTTCTTTTCCGTCGGCTATGGCGTCAAATTTCTTCTCTACGTTGGCCGTGAAGTTGTAATCCATGATGCCGGGGAAGTATTCCATGAGGAAGTCATTGACAACGGTTCCTATGTCTGTTGGCAGCAGTTTGCCTTTTTCGCTGCCTGCCATCTCGGTCTTTTGTATTGTGGTGATGGTGTTGTCAGAGAGTGTGTCAATGGTGTATGTGCGCTCCTCGCCCTTCTTGTCGCCCTTCACAACATATTCTCGCTGCTGTATGGTGGATATGGTAGGGGCGTAGGTTGACGGGCGGCCTATGCCGAGTTCTTCCATCTTGTGTACCAATGAGGCCTCGGTGTATCTCAGCGGACCTTGTGAGTAGCGTTCCATGGCGGTTATCTCCTTGCGTTGCAGGGTGTCTCCCTCTTGCAGCGTGGCAGGCATCAGCGTGCTGTCCTCGTCTTTCTCTGCGCTGGTGTCGTTGTCGCCGTCGCTCTCACGATATACTTTCAGGAAGCCGTCAAAGGTTATTACCTCACCTGTTGCCACGAACATCTCCTCGCAGCCGTTTACCTTTACCTCTACAACGGTCTTCTCCAGTTCTGCGTCTGCCATCTGTGTGGCAACTGTGCGCTTCCATATCAGTTCGTAGAGGCGACGCTCCTGCGGTGTGCCCTCCACCTCCTGACGGTCCATGTATGTGGGTCTGATGGCTTCGTGAGCCTCCTGTGCGCCTTTGGAGTGGGTGGTGTAGTTGCGTGACTTGCTGTATCTCTCGCCGTAGAGTGATGTCACCGCCTCCTTTGCCGTGCCGATGCAGAGGGTGGAGAGGTTGACAGAGTCGGTACGCATATATGTTATGTAACCGTTTTCATATAGTCTTTGCGCCACCATCATGGTCTGCGACACGGTGAACCCGAGTTTTCTTGCTGCTTCCTGTTGCAGTGTTGAGGTGGTGAACGGTGGTGCCGGAGTGCGTTTCAGGGGGCGTTTCTGTATGCTGCTGATGGTGAACTGCGCCTCCTTACACCTCTCAAGGAAGGCCAATGCCTCCTCATGCGTGGCGTAACGGCGGTTTAACTCCGCCTTGATGTCGGCACCGGCGGTGGAGAAGACGGCCGTCACACGGAAGTAAGGCTCTGCCGTGAAAGCCTGTATCTCACGCTCTCTCTCTACTATCAGCCTCACTGCCACCGACTGCACACGTCCTGCCGAGAGTGAGGGTTTAACCTTACGCCACAGCACGGGCGAGAGGTTGAAGCCCACAAGGCGGTCAAGCATACGCCGTGCCTGTTGTGCATTGGCGAGGTTCATGTCAAGATGTCGCGGTGTCTCGATGGCTTTTAGTATGGCGTTCTTCGTTATTTCGTGGAACACTATGCGGCTGGTGTTACGCTCGTCAAGCCCCAGCACCTCACACAGGTGCCACGAGATAGCCTCTCCCTCGCGGTCTTCATCGGAAGCAAGCCATATCTTCTTGGCCTTCTTGGCGGTGCTTTTCAGTTCTGACACCAACTTACGTTTCTCCTCTGGTATCTCGTATTCGGGCTCCAGCGTGTCCATGTTGATGCTTATCTCCTTCTTCTTCAAGTCGCGGATATGGCCGTAACTTGACATCACCTTGAAGTCCTTGCCAAGGAATTTCTCTATGGTCTTGGCCTTTGCCGGGCTCTCTACGATAACTAAGTTGTCTTGCATACTGTGTAAATAGGTTGATTCTCAATTTGGTTGCAAAAGTACAAATATTTTTTTTCTCACCTTATTATATATATATGATTTCATTTTTTTTAACTAAACGGTAATCCCATTTTCCAGCCACTCTTGTCAGTCAGTCAATGAATGGCCGGGGACTCGCTGAATAGTTACAATTTCATCCTAAGCCCTCACATGCCGTTGCCGCCCTGCCCATAGGGCGGCGTGATTGCAATCGACACTATTTCGTGATGCAATCGACACTCTTTCGCGACGTAATCAGCACTCTTTCGCGGCGTAATCAGCACTCTTTCGCGGCGTAACCAGCACCTGTTTTCCGGCACGGCAGCAATAATCCGCGATGTAGGGTGATGCCGCGACTAACCCTATGATGTCGCAAGACACGCAAAAAAGCACCGCACTCCAAACGGAATGCGGTGCCTTTCTTGTTGTATCCACACCGTGCCCATCCTGTAACGGATGGCGCATGGCGTTGCTTTATGCCTTTACTTTATCTGTGCGCCTGCTGCTGAGAACTCAGCATCGCCCTTAACGATGATGACGCTGCCGTTCTTGATGGTCTTGAAGACTTTGCCGGAAGCTGCTTCCTCCGCGTTCTCAACCTCTGCAACACCTGTCGGATCACCGTAGGTGAACTTGGCCGCATAGAAGACCATGTCACCGGTAGCCTCTGCCTTGAAGACGTATGTCTGTGCAGGGTTAAGGCCTGTGAACTCTACAACACCGCTGGTATTCTTGGCTACGAGACCTGTGCCCTTGCTCTCTGTCGTGCCGTAGATGGAGAACGTTGCCTCACGCTGCTTGTCCTTGTCGGTACATACATAGAACTTGGCGGCGGTTGCGCTTGTAACCTTCATGTAGTGAATCTTGCCGTTGTTGTTCTTGATTGTTATGCCAGAGTAGTTTGTCGCGGAGATGGTAGCGTCGGTCTCCGGGTCAATGGTGCCCCTCTTGGTGATGGAAGCAGGCGTGCCGCCGTTCTCCACAGTGAACCACTTGTCGGCGATATAGTTGTTGGCGTCTGCCTGAGTCATAAGGTAGAGAGCCTTATCTTCCGTAACCACGAGTGCGGTGAGGCTGTTGATTCTCTGCATTACGAATGTCTTGACAACGGCAGCGTTAAGCGTTGATGTTGCGGCATCAACTGTAGCCTGTGTCTTGGCGGCACTGTTCAGTTCGTCGTTAGCGGTTGCGATGGCCTTCACGAGGTAAGCGTTGGCTTCCTTCTCGGTAACGTATGCGAGCGTGTCGTTGGCAACCTTTATCGCAGCCTCAAGGTTTGCGGTGTTCACGATGTTACCCTTGATGAGGATGTTGCCAATATATTCGAATACATCGGATGCGTATAAGTTGCTTGGGTCGAATGCGCTTGCCACGTCGGTGTAGGTGATGTTCTCGGCGTTGTCACCGTTGTTCACCTGTCCCTGTATCTTCACATATACCTTCTCCTGGCCTGCCGCCTCTGCCGGAAGCTGGAACTTGACGTTGCACCACTTGCCGTTTACGAGGGTAGAGTCTGCGTTAAGGTCTGTGTAGTTCTCACCGTCGAGTGAGTAGAAGGCCTTTTGTATCTTGGAAGCGTTGTTGTCCGTGCCGACGAAATAATCGACAGTCACGTCGCTGATGCTCTTTGTAGAGAACTCAACCACTGCATAGTCGCGGTTGAAGTCACGCACATTCTTGGCCGTGCGGCGGCTGATGATAGGCATCTGCATCTCTACCGGATCCTCGCCGAACTTGCCGGCACGTGTCTGGAATGCCTTTCCTGCCACGTATGGCACTGCCTCTTTAGCGATAGCGCCCCACATACCAGTGGTGTCGGCAGCCATAACATATACCTTTGCCACACCGGCCTGAGTGCCGAGGTCGGCTACATACTCTGTCATGTTGCCGTTAACCTTGGAGAAGTCGAATGCGGCCACAACGCCGTCAGCTTCCTCATAGGTGGCGGTGAGGTTGATACCGTCCGTTGACTCCAGTGTCATCTTGCGCACAGTCTCCATGCTTCCGTCGCTCCAGCCCTTGAAGGTGTTGAACGTGCGGTAGTAAGAGTTGTGGTCGTTCAGTGTTATCGTGATCTCGTCGCCTACCATGTAGGTCTCCTTCTCAGGCAGTATGCTTACGCTTACAGACTTGGAGCCTGCTACGGCAACGTTGACCTTAGCCTCCTTCGGGAACTCGTCAACATACATCACGCTGTTTGCGCCGACGCAAGAAGGTATCTCCACGATAGGATTGCCTTCGAGGTTGTTGATGACTGTGGCACCCATCGTGTAGAACTTGTTGGTCTTCTCCACGAGGAAGTTTGACACGTCAGCCTTGTAGAATGCGCTCCAGTCAAATGACTCTGCTGCCAGTTCCGTGCCAATCTCGTCCATGTCATAGCCACGATCCATCGAAGCGAAGCTCTCGTCGGTAAGGTTGTTGTGTGCGGTGAGGTAGCCGAGCTGTGTGGTAACGCCTTCCTCTATCCTTCTTGCGGAAAGGATGTCCGTGCCGCCCTCAACGTATGTGAAGTTCTGTGAGTCGGTAATTGTAGCCGGAACACGCTTGCCTGCCTTCGGAGTGAGGAACAGGTTGTTATAAATGTAGTATTCCGTGCTGGCATCAAGGTAGTTGCCCATGTTGAAGATGGTACAACCGTTGTCCTTTGCCTCACCGTTTATCTCGTATGTTGCCTTTGCCATCATCACGGTGTTGTTGTAGAACAGCATACGCGGGGCGGTACCATCGTTTGGAATGTAGGCCATCTGTATGATGCCCTTGGTGTAAGGCAGGTCATAGAACATGTTGTCGTGGAAATTAATCTCCACCGGCATTGAGCCGAGCACGAAGAGAGCCCAGTTGTTACCGGCGGTGATGTTCATGTCGTGAACCTTACAGCCTGTCATCTCCAGGTACTTCAACTTTGAGGGAGCGGTGGCTGTGTTGCCATCTTTTGGTGCTGTGCGGAAGATGGTACGCGGGATGTTGGTGATTTCGCAGTTACGGAATGCCATTGTGTCTATCTGCATGTCCGCAGCCGGCATCTTCTGCCAGTAGAGCACCTGACCGGAGGTTGCTTCTTTGCCGGAACGGTACTGCAAGGAAATGTTCTCTATAATGAGGGAGAACTTGGAGCCGGCGGTGTGGTTCATACCGTTCAGACCCGTCTGCAACTGCGGCAGGTTGTCAATGTCTGTCTGGTTGGACTTGATGATAAGCCTACCGGTGTTGTGCGCGAAGTTCACGTTGCCGGTGTTGATTACCACTGAGTTGTCAGCCACTTCTGCCTCGCCTGTCTTGTCATCATTCAGTTTTTTCGAGATGATGATGGTGTGAGTGTCATCGTCCGTCATGCCCGCGCAAGCGGCAATGGCAGCGTTGAACTCCGTCTTGTTGGTCACATAGGTCGTCACGTCCGCTGCCATGGTTGATGAGGTCATGGCTATGAGACCCAATGCGAGAAGAGTAATTCTTTTCATTGTCTTGTTAGTTTAATTGTTAATAATATAAGAGTTGAATTGATATAGATTGCAGATTTCTTTCTGCTTTGTTCCTGTTTCGGGTGTCGCCGCGTGTTGTCGGCGCGGCGGGGCTTATGGGAGGCGTCTGCAATCAGCACCTGATTATGGTGCGAACAGGTGCTGATTGCGTTGCCGCCGGGTGCTGATTGCGTTGTGAAAAGCACCATATTGCGTTGCCGCCCGTCTGGCGTGCCTGTGCGGGCAGTTCCTATCCCGTGCTGCGCGCAGCCTTTCCCCTGGGGTTTAGAGGTCTTGCAGGCTCCAGTTGATGAAGTATTTTGCCTCAAGGCTTGCCTTCACCTTTGCGGCCTTTGCGGCGTCATACTTCGGCGTGATGATGGCCGCCATATTGTCGGCAGCCGCGGTCTTGTCTCCCCTTCCCGCGCTGCTCCATCTGTCAGCCATCTTGCAGAGGTAAGAGTAGGCCTTGCCTTCTGCCACGTACTCCTTGCTGTACTCCTGCGCGAGGCACCAGTCGAAGTATTCCCTGCGCTGCATCTCGGTCATTGTCTGTCCGTTGAGCGAGAAGACTCCGTCGCTGACATATTCCGGCATCTGGTACAGCGTGCCGCACGCCGTGCCTGCCAGTCCGCTGTCTCCGTAGCCGCCTGCATCGCCAAACCATGAGCCGTAGTATGGTGACCAGCCTTTCTGCGTCACGTTGTCGCTTGTCGACCATGTGGTGACGGAGTAGCGTTCCGCGAAGCGGTTGGTGAGGCCTCCGTTGAGGAGTGCAGCAGCCTGGTCCCAGTTGCCGAGGTGGTTCTCGGCTTCCGCAATGAGATAGTGGAAGTCGTGACCCCTGAACAGCACGATGGAGGGCTGTATCTCGAAGATGTTGTCACGCAGGTACTTGTATGAGCGTGTGGCGGTGTTGTAGGTGTAGTAGTACTTTGTCAGAGCGTTCTCCCCGCCCAGTTGGTTCATCACCATCTGCTGCGTTATGGAGCGTATGTCTGTCTGCGGATAGAGTGTATATACCGCGTAGTCAGAGGGCTTGAGATAGAATCCGTCTCCGGGGTATGTGGGGCAGAGATACTGCACGAGCCTGTTACGCTGGTTGTTACGGTAGTCGTACATTATGCTGCTCACCACCTGCCACTTCGTGCCCACCTCCTCGGAGTAGAAGATGTTGTAGTACGCGTTTGTGGCGTCGCTCTGCATGGGGATGTTGGTCTGATAGACATATCCCATGCTCTGTATGCCGTCCTCAAAGCCCGGCAGCGAGAGTGTGCGGCCATCCACCTGTATGTTGTTGAGGGCTGCCTTGTCCTCCGCGGTGTGTATCTTGTAGATGTATTCCAGGAGTGTGTCGCGTATCCACAGCCAGTCAGCCTGCGCCGCATCCTCACTCTCGTAGTTGCAACGCCATGACAGCAGTTCCGCCTTCAGGAGCAGATATGGCGGCGTGAGGTACTGCCACTTGCGGAACTGTGACACGTTCTGCGTCTCCGTGTCGAGCCACTTGTACCAGTCCATGGTGAGGCTGGAACTGATGTGCATGCCTGCCACGGTTATGCCATTCTCCAAAAGGTCGAGGCACTTCTCCGTTAGTTGCTGCATATCGCAGTGTGTGAAGACGGAGGTGTCGGTGAGTGGCTTCTTCTCTGTGAGCGGGTCGTCAAACCAGTAGGCCTCGCCATAGATGCGGCCAAGCATCCAGTATGCCCACACCTTGATGCGTATGGTGCTGGAGAGGAGCTTGGGGAATGCGTCCTCGGCAGTCTCTGACATTCCGCCCGTGGTGTTATAGTACTCCTCCATCTTGCTGATGTAGTCGTTGCAGGCAATGATGACGGCGTAATATACGCTTGGGTCGGCGTACTCGTTCTGGTCTGTGTTCTCGTAATTGTATATGTTTTGCAGTGCCACTGGTGCCTTTGTGGTGGTCTCCAGTACGTTCATTCGGGTGTCAGTGAGGAAGATGGCCTGGTCTCCCGCCTGCTGCATCCTGTTCATTATGCCGAGCATTCCCTTGTACATCTGCGATTCCTCGCCTATGTATTCGCTGGTGTCCATAACGTTCTTCGGCGTGGGGTCGAAGTAGTCGGAGCAGCTTGTGGCAACCGCGAGCGTGATGCCGGCGGCCAGCATGGGGATGCTTCTCGTATATTTGCGGATGATATTCATAATAGTATCGTTTACGTTGTTTTTATGATTAGAAGTTAAAGTCGAAGCCCACCTTTATGGTTTTTGGCAGAGAAGCCTTGGCATAGTCGAAGCCCCGCATGGCTTCCGCGTATCCGTATGCGAACTCTGGGTCGGAGCCGAGGTACTTCGTGATGGTAAAGAGGTTCTCCGCCGCTATCCATACGTTGCCGGAATTGATGAAGCGGAAGAGTTTTCCGAAGGTGTAGGAGAACTTGAGGCTGCGAAGCTTGAAGTAACTTGCGTCCTCTATCCAGCGGTCGGAGAAGTTGTTGTTGCCTATGTTGTCACCATAGTTGGCGCGGGGCACGTCAGTAACCTGTCCCTCCACCTGCCAGCGGTTGAGCACAGAGGTGGACTGGTTGTAGAAGGCTGACTGCGACTCCAGCAGGCGGCGGGTGTAGTTGTAAGCGTCATTGCCTATTGAGTAGCCGAAGTTGGCGTCGAGAGTGAACTGCCTGTACCGCAGCGCGAGGTTGAAGGCTCCGAAGACATCGGGTGAGGCGCAGCCTATGGAGGTCTTGTCCGCATCGTTGATTATGCCGTCATTGTTCTGATCCACGAATATGACGTCGCCTGCCTGGTATTGTATTCCGGCGGCATTGACAAGCCCCGCTGCCTGTGCCTGCTCCGTTGTGGCATAGACACCGGCGGTCTTGTAGCCGTAGAACTCGTAGGGGTTGTTGCCCGTCTGCATAACGACCTGCGCGTCGTCATTGCCATATCCGGTGAAGGAGATGACTGACTTCTCCGCTCCGCCGATGCTCTTCAGGGTGCTCTTGTTATGAGCCAGGGTCGCTCCTATCACGAAGTCCCACTCCTTGTTGTGTATGGGGTTGAAGCGGAGAGAGAGCTCTATGCCGCTGTTGTTTATCTCTCCCACGTTGTCGTAATACACGCTTGAGCCATAGACACTGGATATGTGGCTGTTGAAGAGCAGGTCGTAGGAGTTGGAGAAGTAGTAGTTGAAGCCGAGGCTGACGCGGTTGTCAAAGGCGGCAAGGTCGAAGCCAAGGTCTATCTGGCGTGTCTTCTCCCATGAGAGACGTGTGTTAGGCATGTTGGCACGCGCTATTCCGCCGAGAGAGAAGAGATTTGCGGCGGTGTAATAGTTCTTGCTGTAATTGGAAGAGAAGCGCGCGTTGCCGCTGTATGAGCCTTCAACGGTCACGTTGAGAAGGTTAACCCATGAGGGCAGCACACCGGTGTTGGCAACCATAAAGGTGACGCCGGCGGAGGGGAAGAAGCCAAGGCGTGAGGCATCGGCGCCGCTTGCGCTGGTGGCATCGAGGTTAAAGCCGGCGTTGGCACGCAGGAGTTTGTTCCAAGTGTATGTTCCGTGCAGCGCATAGCCCATGTAGTTCCACTCGTTGTTGCCGCCGTAGGTGCGGAGTTCGTCAACAAGATAGTTGAGGGACTTGAAGTAGTCGTTGGCGGTGTTGTAGCCGTCGGCGATGTCAGTTTCAAGACTGTGCTGCATGAAGCGCGCCGTCGCCTTCACGTTCAGGTCGTGAATGCGGTTGAAAGTGCGCTTGTAGTCAGCGGAAAGTGAGTAGGCATTGGTCATCTGTCGTATCACGCTGCCGGCGCGGTAGTTGTCGCCGTAGCCGTAATATTGCGGTATTATGGCCTTGTCTGTTACGCCGGGGACAAACATGTTCTCCTCTGTGTAGTTGTAATAGAGGTTCACCAGTCCCGTAAGCGTGAGGTGATCGGTGAGGCGGTAGTTGATGCCCAGAGAGGCATTGGCGTCATATATCTTGTCGTCTCCCTCCACATTGTCAACCAATGCCAGCGGGTTGCTGACGTTGTCGTATGCGTACATCGGTGTGGAAGAGGTGTTCCACTCGTTGTAACGGGCATAGTCCAGAAGCGTCTGGCCGTCTGTCTGCTTCTTGAAAGCGGAGACAAGAGGCATGTTGCGGTACGCGGAGATGATGGGGTTGTACGCAGAGGCCGTGCCGGTGTTGAGCAAGTCGGAGTTTATGTACGACAGGCTGATGTTGGCAAAGATGTCTATCTGTCGGCTTGCCAGCACATCCGCGGAGATGAGTGTGTGGTAACGGTCAGAGGAAGTGTTCTTCAACACACCCTCGTTCTTTGTGTAACCGAAGGAGATGTTGTACTTGGCAATCTCGTCACCACCCTCAACACGCAGCTGATTGTCCGTCACAAAACCCGTGCGCTGTATCTCGTTCATCCAGTTGTTGTTCTCGTTGAAAAGGTAATCACCCGTATAACTCGTGGCGTTTTGCAGGAAGGGATAGTCGTTTGTGAGCGCGGACATGGAGGGATAGAGCGTAAGACCCAGGTCCTTCATGTATGCCCTGTACTGCGATGCGTCAAGAACGGGGATGGCAGACTGCTTGAAGTTGAAGCCGTACTGCCCGCTAAAGGTGATACGTGTGTCGAGGTTCTCGCTGTTGGCCTGCTGTGTCTCTATCATTATCACGCCGTTACTGCCGAGCGCTCCCCACTGTGCCGCCTCCGCACCTTTAAGAACTGTGACGGAACGGATGTCCTTTGGCGAGTAGCCTGCAAGCATATCGCGGCTGTACCCGTTTATGACAGAGGAGACATCTATATTGCTGAAGTATGGAACACCGTTGATAACCAGCAGGGGATTGTTCTCTCCCGCTATGGAATGTATGCCCCGCAGGTTCATGTATGTGCCCTCGCCGGGCATTCCGCTCTTCTCGATTACTTGCAGGCCAGCCACGTTATTGCCAATGGCCGCGCCTACTGAGAGCTTGTCGGAGAAGTCTTTGCTCTCCAATCCCTGCGTGGTCACGCTCTTGTCGTAGGCGGTCATGGCGGTTATGGGGGTGTTTACATAGCCGTTGTACTTCATCTCCGTCATGGGAACGATAGTGAGTGTGAAGTCTCCTTTCGCCGCTTTCTTGGTGAAGAAGCTCACCGGCAGCTCACGGTCGTAGTAACCCGGCGCCTTGATGAGCACTATGGCCTTCTCGTTGTCGGCCTTTATCTCGAACGCTCCATCCTTGTCTGTAACGACAGAGGCACCGCCTTTCACTGTGATGATGGCGCCCTCCACCGGATGGTTGTCTGTACTTTTTATGTATGACTTAACGGACACTCCCCGTGCCGTAGCCGTTGCGGCTGTCATTACCAGTGCCGCAAGTATAACATTTATCTTTCTCATATATCAGGTAAGGGAGTTTTTTAATAGTTGTTGTATGTTGGACGCAGGCACCAGTGATACATCATCAACTGCTGCACGTTGCTCTTTGTGCGTGCGGACGTGTCGCCTATCTTGTAGGAATAGTTTGCTGCGAGGTCTGAACTGGTCACCTTTATCTTGAAGTTGCCGTTCTTTTTCAGTTTCACTATGCCCACGGTGTATCCGTCGGTGTCGTATGCTATGGCCTTGGGGTCTATCGTCTGCCAGTAGTCCACGTCGAAGTTCTCCGGGTATGCGATGCCGTCCTCCCCGTAATGCGGCACCTCTGATGCCGCGCCACGGTCGAAGTGGAAGTTGGAACCGGTGGCGTACATCACCATGTCTTTCTTCAATTCCACATACTGTGAGTCGTCCTCGTCCGCTCCCTTGAAGTAGATGCTGAGGCTGTATGTCAGTGAGTGCTTGAAGCCCATTCGCAGATAGTACTCTCCCGCGGGCAGGTTCACTTCATAGACGGCGTTGTTATCCTCGTCGTATGTCAGTCCGTCATAGACCACAGTGCAAGGCAGTCCGCCGTCATGTGCCTCTTGTGTGGGTTCTGCTGTCAGCACATTATAATACATGGTGGGCAGGTTCTCTGACAGTGTGAATGAGCCTTGCGCCTCGTTCACTATCATCGGGTTCTGCCAGTTGGTCCAGAGGAAGTGTGCATCCCTTTCCGCCGCGTTCATGGCGTTCCACAGTTCGTAGAAGCGTGACTTCACACGGTAGATTACAATGTGGTTAGGTATGTGGAGGTTTGTGGTGAAGTATGCCGTGCCGTTGCTCAATGTCACCTTTGACGCGGTGTTGACGGTGTTGACGGATGGCCGCCAGTACGCGGGGTCCACCTTCTTGTAGGATGTTATGTCGTTCAGTTTGTCCTCCACCATCTGGTATCCTCCCACGCAGGTGAACTGTTCCTCTCCGCGTGTTGTCAGTGTTTCGTCAGAGACGGAGCGGTCCACGAAGCATGCTTTCACTATCCATGCCTTGAACTTCACCGTGTCATCGGCGGTGGGCTGGCGGTTAAGCCATTTGGGAATGGAGTCGAGTGCGTCTTTCAGTGCCTTCGTCACCTGGTCGTTGTCGGGCACGAACATGGTGGACTGGTAGTTCTCGTCGCGCATGTTCCACTGCTCCACGCCTGCCTCGGTGTAACGGTCCATGAGGGTGTTGCGGTTCACGAAGACGGAGTCATACACTGTCATGCCCTGCTCGTTCACGCCAAGTATCCTGCTGGCCTCCCTGTCAAACCACTTTTCCTCGTATGACTTCACCAGTGCCTTGAACTCTGAGTACTTCTCGTCAGGCAGTGATGAGAAATACTCGTAGATGGACTGGCGTACCGGCAGCACGCCGTCTATCACGTATATGTAGCCGTTGTTGGTCTTAACGGTCTTCACTATGTTGTAGTCGTCGAGTTTTGCCTGCTGTCCGTTGCCATACACCCACACTGACTTTCCGGAGCGTGTCTGTATGCCGTAGCCGTCAGTCAGCAGCGATGGTGCTATGCTTGCGTCTGCCACCGTGTGGCGTGCGAAGCGTGCCTCGTCGGTTATCTTGTCTTTCTGTGCGTCGAAGACTGTGTTTTCCGTCACTATGAAGGTGTAGTTTCCCTCTGGTGTGGTGGTCTCGAAGATTCCGTTCTGACTGTACAGGCGTGCCATCTCCGAGAGTGACTCGCTGGTGTTGATATAGGAGGCTATGTCTCCGCTGTATATCTCTACATCCGCGTTGGACACTCCGCCGTCGTCATAATGGTCGCTCCAGTCCGTGCATGATGCCATGAGCAGCAGTGAGCATATTGCGCTCACTGTCTTGCCCAGTTTGTTTGCTATTCTTATCTTCATATCGTGATAGTGTTTAGTCGAGTGGTATGAACTCTATGTAGTCAAGGTATTGGTGGTATGTGCCGCTGGTCTTTGCCTGTACATCGCGCATGGTGATGCGGAAGGTGTGTGAGGAGGTCTCCGTGAACTCCTTGCTGTCCCACAGCGTTATCTCCGCGGAGAGGAACTTGTCGGCTCGCGTGTAGGTTATGCCCTTGTAAAGCAGGCGTGTCACTATGTCGTCATCCATCTGGAAACGGGTGCTTGACCCGCTGGCGTACAGTGTTTTCTGGTTGGCCACGTCGGTGAGGTAGTGCAGCACTATCTTGTATTTTCCGGATATGATGCTTGGCGTGGTGAACTCCACCCATCCTCCGAAACCAAGGTTGAGGCACAGGTAGTTGTCCATGTAAGCGTTGTATGACGGCTTGTCGCTGGTGAGGAAGTCCTTGTAGAATCCCACCACGTGGTATGTGGAGCGGCTTGCCTTTGTCTCGTTCGCGTTGTAGGTGAACGATGTCGGCTCGGCGAAGGTGACGCCGCTGTATGTCACGTTGCCCGTGAAGTCATACTTCTCGTTGGTGGTTGTGATAGGTGCGCTGAACAGGTTGCCCAGGCCTTTCCACGCGCCATAGTCGTTGACGATGGATATAAGGTCCGCGCTGTTGAGGAAGTCCCACTTCATGTTTATCGGGTCTGGGTGGTATATAGGCATTATCCCGCCCACCTTGTGTATGTATCCGTTGCATGCCTTTATGTCTGAGCGCAGTATGGGCACGTTGTTGTTTATCACCTTTCCTGCCGTTGTCCTGTTGGCAATGATGGACTGTCCCTCCAGTTTCACGGGATATACGAGCACCTCCTCGTCGCCAAGGAAGTTGAATATCTCCGCTGTTGTGTAGTCACGTGTGAGGAAGTGGTACTGTATGTAGTTGTTGAGAGCCTTGCGGGTGTCTGTCTCCCCGTCGGCGCAGTTGGCCATGATGTAGTTCGTCAGGTCGCTCACGGAGGTTATGCCGTTTGCCGTATATACCTCGTCAGGCACCGCGAAGCAGGTGTAGCGGTATGTGTTGACTACGTATTTGCCTCCCTGCACCCATGTGGTGTCCTGGAACTTGTTGGCTATACTGTCATATCCGCTCTCCTCAAGGGCCTGTGCGAAGATGGTGTAGTCGCGGTCAGCCTTCAGTTTCTGGCTTATTGTCTCGGCGAGAGGCTTTATGACATCCGCCATGACGTAGAGCACTCCGTTGAGGCAGCTGTCAGCCTCGAAACGGCCGATACGTGCCTGGCTGTTGATGTATATGGAGTCTGTCATCTGGTAGTCGGTGGGGCGCAGGGCGTCGTCCATGTCGGTTTCCAGATAGCCGTAACTCAGGTAGAGGTACTCTCCGAAGAGGTTGCGCTCCGGTATGTATGCCTTCTCCTTGGCATACACGTCAATCTGGTTGTCGAAGTACTTGGAGCCGGAGATGATGTGCTCCCGCACCACGGCCTTGGCGTATGCGGAGTCCTGCGCCACCAGTTCCTCCACGCTTGCCAGTCCCCTGCTGTTGAGGAACTTTGACATGGCCTCGTTGGTGGGCGAGAACACCGTGGCGGTGGCTGACGCGCTCTTCAGGGCGTTGTAATAGTTTGTGGCGCGGAGCAGTTTTATCCACTCTGAGAACTGTCCGTTATATACATCCGTCTCCATGGCGTCAACTATGGACATCTCGGCCCTGTTCTCTGTGGGTGTGACGAACAACTCGCCTTCGTTGGGGTCGGAGCAGGCTGCGAGGAGCACTGTTGCCGACAGCATTAGCATTCTTACTATATTCTTCATGACTTTGTATTCTGAATTGTGGATTGGTGTTGTCCGGGCAAAGGCGGACGGGCTTCCGCCCCGCGGTAATCTGTATGCTTTCACCCTGTGGGGAGGTGCTGTTCACACCGTGAAAGGGTGCTGGTTACACTGTGAAAAGTGCTCTTTTGTTTTCCGCCGCGCCATGACCGGGCCGTCACCTGCCTGTTTGTCGTTCGCTTTACTGATAATAAGGGTTCTGCACCAGTTTGCCGTTGTTCTTTATCTCGGCCTCATACACCGGCAGGAACCACGCGTTCTCGTTCAGCAGCACGCTCTTTATCCATGACTCTTTGGCGTTCTGGTTGGTCGCGCTGTAAGCCACCACCTTGCCCGTGGCGTATGACTTGCCGTCGAATCCCTCAATGCCGGTGTAGCGTGAGATGCGTAGCATGTCATACCATATCTTGCCCTCGGCAAGCAGTTCCATCACGCGCTCCCTGACGATGTAGTCCATCATGGTGGTGAGGCCGTCGGTGCCGTCGGAGACTATGGTCTCGCAGTTGCTGCGCTCGCGTATGCGGTTTATCAGGGAAATGGCCGCCATGTTGTCCGCCGGCACAAGTCCGTTGCCGCGCATGACGAGTGCCTCAGCCTTGATGAGCATTATCTCCGCCACGCGATAGATGATGAAGTTCACGTCGCGGGCCGCGGAGGTGCGCTCCTCAAGGAGTGAAGAGCCGCCGATGTATTTCCACACCAGGCCCTCGTTGCCGTTGTATGAGCCGTGCAGCGTGCGGCAGGCAGCCTCGGGGTCGGCAAACACACGGTAGGTGACACGCTGGTACTCGTAGTCCTCATTGAACTCAGAAAGAGCCAGTTGGGAGATGTAGTACGTGCCGGTGACACTGCTTGAGAACTTGTCATAGAGCGTGTTCTGCTGCGTGCCGGAGCCATCCACCTTCTCCTGGTTCCACTGTATCTCGAAGATAGACTCCTTACTGTTGCCGGGATTGAAGATGGCGAACCATCCGGAGTGGGTCCGCGGAGCCGTTATCAGTGCCGGAGCGTTGCCTGACTTGTCCTCAAGTATCATGTCGCAATACTTTATAGCCTCGTCAAACTGCTTGTTCCACAGGCAGACATCGGCCATGAGGGCGTAGATAGACCACTTCGTCGCCTTTCCCTTCGTCTCCCACGTGGTGTCCCAGTTGTCCTTGGCGGCACCCAGTGACATGGCGGTGCTGAGGTCAGACTGAATCTGTGCCACAAGCACTGACTCGGGTGATTTCTCTATCTGCAGCGGCGTTTCGTCGGTCTCGTAGGGTATGGTAATCAACGGGGCGTCACGCCAGTTGCGCACGATGTAGAAGTATGCCAGGGCACGCAGGAAGTAAGCCTCGCAGTAATGTGAGTTAACCTCCTCGTTGGTGTATGTGGGGTCGTTGCCCTGAGCCTTGGTGGCGTTCTGCAACACGAGGTTGGCCTGGTTGATGATTTTGTACATGTCAGCCCATGAGCAGATGCTGCTGGTAGGCTTAAGCTGGAAGTTCTGCAACACATTGGTGCCCACGTTCCTGCCGTATATCACGCCGGCACGCTGCTCTCCCCAGGGGATGAGCTTGTCCTCAACGGTCGCGCGGAGGTAATAGTAGCCGGAATTGAGCGCGGAGGCAACGTCAGACTTCGATGCCCAGAAGTTATCCACCGCGAGATTGTTCTCCGGAATTATCTCAAGATAATCGCCGCAACCCGTGAGAGCGACGGGAGTCAGGGCCATGAGAGCGATGGAGAATATTGTTGACTTGATTCTTTTCATGTTTTCTTGTCCTTAAATCTATAATACAGCAAGATCTTAGAAGTTTACGGTTATACCCATTGAGAAGCGCTTGCTTCGCGGTGTCTGGGCATTGTCCTTGGCAATGGCGGTGACACTTGAGGGCAGGCTCACCTCCGGGTCCATACCGGTATAGTCGGTTATGGTGAAGAGGTCGTAGCCGGTTATGAACACGTTAGCCGAGGTAAAGCCGATGTTCTGGCAGAACTTCTTTGGAAGGTTATAACTGAGTGATATGGTCTTGAAACGCAGGAAGGAGCAGTCCTCCACGTACCTGTCAGAGCCTAACTGGTTGAGACCGTAGTTCCACAGCGCGCGGGGGATGTCTGTCTGGTCGCCCTCGTTGCGCCAGCGACCAAGAACAGCGGTGGACTGGTTGTTGGCATTGTACATACCCTCAGCGTCCATGCGCGCCGCATTGATGATTTTCTGCCCAAGACGGTAGTGCATGAAGACGGTAAGGGCGAAGCGGTCGTACTTCAACGTGAAGCCACCGCCACCGGAAAGCGTCGGGTTGGAGTTTCCGAGATACACAAGGTCGTTCTTGTCTATCACGCCGTCATGGTTGATGTCCTCGTAACTGGCATCGCCCGGATAGCAGGTGTAGGTGCCGTTCTTCATCACGATGGGCTGACCCAGGAGGTCATACATCACGTTGCCCTCGGCGTCACGTGCGTAAGTGTCCTGCGTGTTCTGGTAAACTCCCTTGTACTTGAATCCGAAGAATGAACCGACTGATGTGCCGGCAATGAGTTTCTGGGCATAGTTGTCGGAACCGTTCCTCAACGAGAACTGCTCCTCGGCAATGTTCTCAGGCAGTTCAACAATGGTGTTCTTGTTGTTGGAGATGTTGAAGTTCACTGCCAGATCCCACTTCTTGTCATGGTAAGCCTTCCAGTCCACACGCGCTTCCCAACCCTCGTTGCGCAGTTTTCCGGAGTTGTAGTAAGCCATCTTGGCAGAGGGGTAACCCGTTGTGGATGGTATTGTGATGTTTTTCTGCAAGAGATCCTTCGTGTCCTTGCGGTAATAATCGAAGGTAAAGGTAAGTTTTCCGTCCCAGACATTGATGTCCGTACCGAAGTCTATCTCCCTTGAGGTCTCCCACTTCAGCTTGTTCAACTGCATGGTGTTGGCGGATATTGCCGCGCCGTCAATGTAATTGCCCTGCGATGCGTATGTGCCAACGTATGGTGAGGTGCCACCCGGGGCGTTACCGGACATACCCCATGACGCGCGCACCTTCCACTGGGTGAGGAACTCGTCCTTCCATGCCTTCATGAAAGGCTCGTCCTGCAACTGCCATGACACGCCCACGGACGGGAAGAAGCCCCAGCGGTTGTCCTTGCCAAGGGATGATTTGCCCTCATAGTTGAACGTTCCGTTGATGGTATAGCGGTTAAGGAAGGTGTAGGCTATTGAGCCGCGTGCGGAAAGTGAGGTCACCTCTGACTTGGATGAGCCTTCCTTATACAGGTATCCGTTGCCGGCGGAAACGTCGGAGAGATAGTATGAGCCTACGCCGCAGCGGTATGCCGACCATGTGGAGGCGCGGCTCTGCGAGGTGTACCACAGTCCTGTCACGATAAGGTTGTGTATGTCGTTCCAGTTCTTGCGCAACATTAGTTTGTTCTCTGTCTGCAAGGAGAAGTTGTTGGAGTACATCTCACCCGCCTGGTCGATGTAGGTGTAGTTGCTGCCCTGTGTCTCCAGCAGTCCATAGTCAAGTCCTGTGGCAGACTGCGGAAGCCATGTGTCGGTCTTCTGTGTGTTGAACTTCATTGAGACATAGCCGTTGTAGGTCAGAATCTCCGGCAGAATGTACCACCGTGCGCGCACTGTCATCTTCTGTTCCTTTATGGACAGTTCCTTATATGAATCCTCCGCCATGATGATGGGGTGATAGTTGTAGGCAGAGTTGCTGATGCGGCTCGTGCCACGGTATGCTCCCTGGAACTCGTCTTTGTTCTGCCGGGTGAAGTACGTGCCGGTCATCTGACCGTCCTTTATATAATAAGGAGACTTGTTCGGCGCCTTTACCAGCGCTGCCGCACGCACGTTGTCGGTGTAAGGGGAGTCTTTTTCCGTGTCGGTATAGGAGTATTCCGCCTCCACGTGCAACTTCTCGGAGAAGTTATAGCCCACGTTCAGCGATGTGGACAGGCGTCCGAGGGATGTGCCCTTGGTGGTTCCGCCCTCGTTCATGTAGCCTAATGAGAAGCGGTAGTTGGCCTTTTCGCCGCCGCCGGACATTGAGAACGTGTTGTCAGTGGTAAATGCATTCTGCTTGACGTATGACAGCCAGTCGGTGTTTTGGTTGTATTCGTCGAAATAACGCCAGTCCTGGTTGTAGCCAATCTCCGGTGTATTGAAGAGATATTCCAGCAGACTGCCTGAATGGTTGAGTCCCTGTGCGTTGGCGGAGTTCCATATAGCGTCCTGTATGTAGGCCACATAGTCGTTGCCGGAGAGCATGGGCATTGACTCAGGCTCTATCTTTATGGAGTTCTTTGTGGAGAAGGTGAAGCGTGTTTTGGAGCGGGCTCCCTTCTTTTTTGTTATGAGTAGCACGCCGTTTGCGCCCTTTGTGCCATAGATTGCGGTGGACGCGGCATCTTTGAGCACCTCGATGCTCTCTATGTCGTTAGGGTTCAGCGACAGCATCTGTGCGAAGTCCTCCTGGCTTGCGGTGTTGAAGTCGAAGGAATCGTCAATGTCTGTTGAGTACGGCACGCCGTCAATGACTATCAGCGGGTCAGAGTTTGAGTTGAGGGTGGCGGTGCCTCGTATGCGTATGTTGCTCTTTGCGCCTGGGTCTCCGCCGGCTATTATGTCCACACCTCCCAACTGTCCTTGCAGTGCTTCCTCCACGGATGTGACGGGAGCGGATTCAAGTATCTGTCCGAGGTTTATCTTCTGTGTGGCGAATGCCTGCTCACGCACGCCGACACCCATGTCGTTCCTTCCTCCGCGTGAGCCTTTGACCTGCACTTCCTGCAACTGTGTCTGCTGGTTGTCAGCCTCCAGTTTCACGTCCAGTTGCTTCTGTCCGGTATATTTTATCTTCTGCGTCTTCATGCCGATGTATGAGAACTGCAGTGTCAGTTTGTCCGCGTTGGCAGGTATTTTCAGCGAGTACATGCCTGAGAGGTCTGTCACTGTACCCACCACGATACGGTTCTGGGCGTTGACAAACGTGACGTTGACACCTATACACGGTTCGTCCATCCCTCCTATCGTCTCTGTTACAGTACCGGTGAGGAAGTCCTGAGCCACCGAGGGCAGTGCTGTGAGGAGAGACAGCAATAATATATATATGTATTTCTTCATTGTTGTATGTTGTAAAAAGAATTATTTTCCGTTGACAAGTGGCAGCACATCCTCAATGAAGTGTACGCATCCGTCCTCGAAAATGAATGGGAATGTGTCGTAGGTGTCGCTGACCATCACGGGGGCAGATTCTGTGGTGCCGCTCATCGGTGTCCTCGTCACGCTGAGGCGGGTGCCGTCATCGTAGATGTTGAGACGTGTGGCTATGTCGGACTGCTCCTCATCCTGGTCAAATGTGATAAGTCCGCCATACTGTTTGGTGTTCTCTCCCCATCCGGGATAGGGGTAGTTGGACATCACCGCGGAGGAGAGCGGCACGAAATATGACAGCAGGTATGTCTGCAAGGCTTCCTGATCAGTAATCTCGCAGTTGCTGAAGAAGGCGGCATCGCCTGCCACCGCGCCGTCAAGAGCCCTTACGCCGGGCAGTTTGCCATCGAGTATAGCCTGCTCGACAGCCATGGTCGTGGGCACGAACATGAGTGAGGACTCTGTCATGAGCGGCATCAGGCCGGCATTGGTGACAAGTCCCGCCTTGTTAAGCAGATTTATCCATCCGTAGAACTCGGTGCTCTCGTCGAGGTGCTGTTGCCACATCAGCGTGAGGAAGTCCTTGTATCGTGAGGCGTCATAGTTGCCGTGGAACACGAGGTTGTCATACTGGTAGGCATGACCGTTGCTCCATCCGTCCGGGTCGCCGCGGTAGCCGAGCAGTTCAAAGGATGCCCATACATCGTCCGCGGTGGTGGTGTTCTCCGCGTATTTCAGCAGTTCGTTGTGCTTTATGGAGTTTGTCAGTTTGCCATCCTTTATGTACCAGTAAATCTTCATGTCGGGTGTGAAAGCCTGTATCACCTTCTTGCCCGTCAGCGGCAGTATGGTGTTGCCGTCATCCGGCGATGCCACGTGTGAGTTTATGGTGGCGGACTTCACCGCTGAGCCCACGGTGGTGGTGGTGGTGCCCACTATTGTCACGAGCCTTCCGGTCTCGTCAAAGGCGTAACCCTCTTTCTCCGTCATCTGCTCATTGGTGGGATAGAGCATGATATACTTCTCTGATTCCAGTGACAGGGTGTTGGTCATGCCGGATGTGTTCAGCATATTGAGGAAGAAGGAGAACTTCTTGTACTGGTATGCCGGGCCTGTCACGGAGTTGTACTTTGCCGGAGGAGTGAGTTTGCTGCATCCGTAGAGCACGCCGTTGGAGCATATCACACGGTTCTCCTGCTCCACATCGTTATATGGGTCGAAGCGTATCGGCGTGGGGTTCTTTGCGTCAATGTTGTAGTTGAGCACCAGGCCCTTGGTCACCTCCTCCGGGAATGCCACGCTCTCCGTGGTGTAAGAGTTGAGCAACAGGTCTCTCACCGGCTCTACAAGGTCCGGGTCGTCCATGCTTGTGTAACCTCCCTGTCCCCAGAAGTCATTGAAGAAAGACTCGAACGCCTCGTCGGTGAATGCGAAGACGGAGTAGGAACGGCTTGCGAGGTCAACCACCTGCTTGTAGTTTGTGACCGGCCACTCGCAGGCTATCGGCGCAAGCGTGTAGTCCTTGTTGTGGTAATGCTGGTACAGTTCCTTGCCGTTGCCGTAGTCTGCGGTCAGCGTACTGTCGGCCACATAGTTGCTGTATTGGTCGTACATGGTGAGGAACCTTTGGAACTTCGGGCGGTTCTTCAGTTCGGTGTATATGGTCTGCAACGGCTCCAGGACATCATCCACACGGTAGATGTACCCGTTGCTTGTAGGCACCCCGTACTCGTCAACGGCGGCGTTGCTCACGTTGAAGCCGTCATCGCCGCGCCACCTTCCGGGGAAGAAGTAGTTGTAGTTCTCCGCCGCGTTGATGGTCTTGGTGCGGAACATCTGGTATGAGAACACCGGCACGTAACGCTCAAGGTGATACACGTCAACATTCTTTTTCTCCGTCACGGCAGCCCCCGAGGCGTCAGTGGTTGTAATCTCCGCCTCCTCCACCGTTATGGGGTCCTGACTCTTGGTGCGGAACTTGTAGTACAGTCCCGCATTGCTCAGCAGTTCGTCCTCCGTCGCTCCGTCACCCTCCGCGGGGCGGAAGTTCACAAGGTTCTTCTTGTCGAAGGAGTAGTAGAGGATGTGAAAGCCGATAAGCCTCTGCAACTCCTCAGTGGGAATGGAATTAATGTCGGAAGTGCCGTAGTGAAGGTTCAGGTAAGCAGACAACTTCTCGTCCGTGGGAGCCATAACGGTGACGATGGACTTGCCCTCCATGAGCGGACGGTAGCCCGCCTTCTCCGCCCCCGCAAGGAAGATGGAATAGTTGCCGTCGCTGTTCAGCGTCTCATAGATGGAACCCCGAAGCCACGAGGGGGTCTCGAAGTACTCGTCCATGTCCGAACACGAAGCCAACCCCAATGCCAAGCAGAGTGAGCCCATGCCAAGCCTGCCCGCCTTGGGCGCACAGCTCAGTAAATTCTTTAGAATGTTTGACATGTTTAATGATTTTGTTTTTATGTTATTATCTTTATTTATCAGCGTCTCCCGGCAGGCAACAAGGACTAAAGCCCCTTATCCCCCCGGCGGGGAATCAGGCGGCAAAGGGTGCTTACTCCCACATACGGTCCTGTTTGTCGTTACCCGGTACAATGATAGTTAATATTAACCCCGATTTACGGGTATGTTTGATATAGTTTCAGATATAGTTAGTCGCGTGCGATTCAGGTTTCCCGTCGGGATTTAAGGTTATCGGCGCAAACCGCTACCTGGGCTCGAGCCCATTTCAGTATGAAATCTGCAAGTCATGGGACGTGGACTGCATCTTGATGGTGAAGTTGCCATCGAAGTCGGTTACTACACCGTTCTTCGTGCCCTTCTCCATTACGGTGGCACCCATTACAGGCTCACCCATACTGTCCTTAACGTTACCCTTCACTGTCTGCGCCTCGACTGCCGCACAAAAGAATAGCAGCATGGCCACGAGCGCAAAGCGTACGTTCTTGATTTTTTCAGACATAGAATAATGTTTTAGATTAATGTTTATGGTTAATTGTTTGATGTTGGTTTCTTGGCTTAGTTAGTTAGAGCGTGCTCTCACGGTGTTTGTGTAGTACTGGTTAGTGACACAAACTTAAACGGGGAGGCATACTGAAGTCTTCCATAATAACCTTTAAGGTGGGTGCTGGATTTCCTCCCTGTCTTAGCGCACGGGCAACGAAATTGCTGCATGCTTTGCTTATCGTTTTCCGTACGGTTTGCGCCACAAAGTTAAATATTTTTATAAAAAAAGTTGTTTAGATTAACGTTAAAGTGTGTTAATCTGTTAGAAATTGCTCCTTTTTGCGTTTTTTTTAGGGTGTAGATGACATTTTTTTACACCATTGAACCCAAATCGTTCATTTGACCGCCGATAGTTATATTACCGTCTTGTAAGTGGATTTCTGCTCCTTTCCGCTTTTTTGGGGGCTTTTCTTTTCTAATCTGTCATTGGTGTGCCTGCAACTTTTTATGTGCTCATAACTCACGTCTGACGTCTCACTTCTGCCTGGCGGTCTTATCTATGGCAACCTCTGCAACCGTCACAGCCTTTGCAGTTGGTGTGCTTGGGCTTGCTGCGTCGCAGGGTGCGTGCGGCAGCGATGACGGCTACTGCCACGAGGATAAGGAGTATGATGGAGATGGTGTTCATAGGCTTCTTGGGTGTTGTGTGCTTCTTCCGCAGGATGTGGGATTGTTATCTGGTGCTGATAGTGTGGTGATAGGGTGCTGATAGCGTGGTAATCTGTTGCTGATGGCGTGGTGAAAGGGTGCTGATAGCGTGGTGCGGCGTGGCGCCATCAACTGATGGCTACGGCGACGTGGTATGTTACGAAGGCAGCGAGGTATGCTATGAGGCACTGCCCTATGACTATTGTGACGGCGTCACGCAGTCCGAGTTCGCGGCGTATGGCGGCTATGGCGGCCACGCAGGGGGTGTATAGCAGGCAGAAGACCATCAGCGAGAGTGCTGCCGGGGTGGTCAGTATGGTGTTCAGTGCCACGCCTTCGCCTATGAGCACCGTCAGTGTTGACACCACGCTCTCTTTGGCGAGGAATCCGCCTACGAGTGAGGTGGCTATGCGCCAGTCGCCGAAGCCGATGGGCTGGAAGAGTGGTGAGAGCAGCGAGGCTGTCTGTCCGAGCATTGATTCTGCCGGGTCTTGTACTATTGAGAGGTGGAAGGAGAATGATTGCAGGAACCATATTGCTATTGTTGCCATGAAGATGACGGTGAAGGCTCGTTGCAGGAAGTCGCGTGCCTTGTCCCACAGCAGCATCATGGTGGTGCGAAGGCCTGGCAGGCGGTAGTTGGGCAGTTCCATTACGAAGGGTACTGCCTCGCCCTTGAAGGTGGTGTTTTTCAGCACTATGGCTGTGATGATGCCCGTGATGATGCCGAGCAGGTACATTGTGCACATCACCCACGCGGCGTTTTGCGGGAAGAAGGCAGCGCAGAAGAAGGCATAGACGGGCAATTTTGCGGTGCATGACATGAATGGTGTGAGCATCACCGTCAGTCGGCGGTCACGTGCTGAGGGCAGTGTGCGGCTGGCCATGACGCTGGGTACGGAGCAGCCGAAGCCTATCAGCAGCGGTACTATGGAGCGTCCTGAGAGGCCGATTTTACGTAGCAGTTTGTCCATGACAAAGGCTATGCGGGCCATGTAGCCTGAGTCTTCGAGCATGGAGAGGAAGAAGAATAGTGTGACGATGATGGGCACGAAACTGGCTACGGTGCCTACGCCGGCGTAGATGCCGTCTATTATCAGCGAGCGCACGGCGTCGTTGACCTGCCATGAGCGCATGGTGGTGTCGCTGAGTGCCGTGAAACGGTCTATTGCCTCCTGCAACCACTCTTGTGCCGTGCCTCCTATGACGTCGAAGGTGAGCCAGAATGTCAGGGCCATGATGGCGAGGAAGGTGGGTATTGCGGTCCAGTGCCCCGTGAGAACCTTGTCCATGCGTCGTGAGCGGCGATGCTCCTTGCTCTCTCTCGGACGCTTGACGGTGGCGGCACAGAGTTGGCTTATGAAGGCATAGCGCATCTCTGCCATCGCTGCTGAGCGGTCCAGGCCGCGCTCTTCTTCCATCTGGCGTATGATGTGTTCTACTGTCTCCTGTTCGTTCTGCGTCAGTTGCAGGGCTGTTATGATGCTGGTGTCGCCCTCAACGAGTTTTGCTGCTGCGAAGCGCAGGGGTATTTGCGAGCGTTGTGCGTGGTCTTCTACAAGGTGCATTATGGCGTGCAGGCAGCGGTGTACGGCTCCGCCGTGGTCCTGCGGCGAGCAGAAGTCCTGCCGTGCTGGCCGCTCCTGATATTTGGCTACGTGCAGACAGTGCCTTACGAGTTCGTCAACACCCTGGTTCTTGACGGCTGAGATAGGCACCACGGGCAGTCCCAGCAGGCGTTCCATGTCGTTGATGCGTATGTGTCCGCCGTTCCCCTCCATCTCGTCCATCATGTTCAGTGCCACAACCATCGGCACATCGAGTTCCATGAGTTGCATGGTGAGGTAGAGGTTACGCTCTATGTTCGTGGCATCTACAATGTTGATAATGCCGTGGGGACGCTCGTTGAGGATGAAATCCCGGCTCACCGTCTCCTCGCTGGTGTACGGTGAGAGGCTGTAAATGCCCGGCAGGTCCGTCACCTCCGTGTTGCGGGTGCCGCGTATCGTGCCGCTTTTACGGTCCACGGTGACGCCGGGGAAGTTGCCAACGTGCTGGTTAGCACCCGTCAGTTGGTTGAACAGCGTTGTCTTTCCGCAGTTCTGGTTGCCTGCAAGGGCGAATGTGAGCCTTGTCTCTGGTGGCAACGGACTCTCGTGTGTGGCGTCATGGTATCGTCCGCCCTCACCCAGTCCGGGGTGGTCTGAGGGTATGTGCAACTGTTCTGCTGCCTCTTCTGCCTGACGGTCTGCCGTCTCCTGAGCGGTGAGGGGGAGTATGGTGATACGTGCGGCGTCGGCCTTTCGCAGCGTTAGTTCATAACCGTGTACCTCCAGTTGCATGGGGTCACCCATCGGGGCGTACTTGCGAAGGGTGATGATGGCACCGGGTATCAGGCCCATGTCAAGGAAATGCTGGCGCAGGGTGCCCTCGCCGCCCACGCCTTCGATGCGTGCCGAGTGGTGTATGTGTAGTTCGTTGAGTGTCATGGCTGTGATGTATGTTTACAAAAAAAGCATCCGTAGCCCACCGCCTTGCTGCGGTGGCCACAGATGCAAAGTTAATGTTTTTCTTTCATCTACGCTATCTTTTTGCAGGGTTATTTTGCTTTCCCAACGCAAAAAGTGATGTAAATACCTACTTCTTGGTAGGTTTTACAGGTGTGATGCCCGTGTTTGTAGGTGTTACGGGTATGATATTGCCGCGTTTGTCAAACTTCATACGGTCTATACACACCTCCCTGTGAACGCCGGGGCCACCCTTCTGGCGGTCGTTGAGGTAGGCCTTGTTGATGCGGTGATATACTATGTACCACTGATCCTTGCCCGGTATCTGCAAGACGCTGTTGTGGGCGGTGCCGTAGATGCCCTCCTCTGGTCGCTGACTGATGACACGGTAGTGGTCAGGGTCTATGGTATAAGGGCCGAGGGGACTGCTGGCGGTGGCGTAACAGACGTGGTAATTGGGCGAGCCCGTGTCGTCAACAGACCAGTGCATGTAGTATTTCCCCTTACGATAGAATATGTATGTGCCTTCACGGTAGGCCCATGTCTGGAGCGTTCCGCCCTTCGGCGTGAGGTCAACAATGGTTTCCCGCTTTATGGAAAGCATGTCATCGCTGAGTTCCGCACCCGCTGCAAAGCCGTTACCCCAATAGAGGTAGTATTTCCCTGACTGCGGGTCCTGAAACACATCAACGTCTATCGCCTGTCCGCCCTTACGTGTCTTGGGTCTGTCAGCGTCTGTCACGATGGGTGCCCCAGCCTCCTTGAAAGGGCCTGTGGGACTGTCACTGACGGCAACGCCTATCTCCTTACGCCGTGACAGGGGGTTATGGGCAGAGAAATAGAAATAGTATCGGTATGTCCCGTCAGCCTGTTTGCGCTCTATGATACACGGTGCCCACGCATTTCCCGTTGCCCACGGCACCTGCCCCGACCGCACGTCGAGCATCACTCCCTCATCTCGCCAGTTGCGAAGGTCACGTGATGAGAACACGGTGAAATAGTGTCCTCCCCACCCCGGCACACCGTCGGTGGTGGAATAGATGTAATACTGGCCCGTCTTTTGAGAGTAAAGCACCTCCGGGTCAGCATGGAAACCGGGTAGAACGGGCTGCCCTTCCGCTACCGCCGATAGCGTGAGGGCAAAGGAAATGATGGTGAAAAGGGTCCTGAGCATATGGGGGATTGGGGTTGTGGGGTGTGGGTAGTGGGGCTTTCGGGCCTAAGGTCGGGAGGGACTTGTTTTGCGGCTGTGGGGTGATGGTTATAGGTTGTGGGGTGAAGGGCGTCCTTCTCTATCAGAAAGACCTATAACCTATTACCTACATCATAATATTCTCACAACCTACAACCTCCTACCTAAAACCTACCTCAGTTGAAGTAATAGATGAATATGGCTATGCCCTCAATGGCTTTCTTACCTGTTTCCTTGACGTTCATGGTGAACTTGACCTCTGTCTTGACTGCTCCGCGGAGGTTGACAATGCTGTGTAGGGAGGTGGTGAGCGACAGACTCTGCCCTGACAGCACCGGCTGCCCGAACTTCATCTTGTCTATTCCGTAGTTGACGAGCATCTTGACGTTCTTTACATCCACTATCTGCGCCCAGAGATATGGCAGCACCGACAGCGTGAGGTAGCCGTGGGCGATGGTTGTTCCGAACTGGCTCTCGGTCTTTGCCTTCTCTGTATCTACGTGAATCCACTGGTGATCGAGCGTGGCATCGGCGAAGAGGTTGATGCGTTCTTGTGTCAGTTGAATGTAGTCGGACGTGCCGAGTTCCTTGCCTTCGTACTGTGCGAAGTCTTCGTAAGATGTGATTGTCAGCATGTTTTCTTTGTTCTTTATTCTTTTGTTACTGTTATTTGTCTTCTGCCGGGCAGTGGGGACGCGCCCTACTGGTGTTGCTTCGGTGGGAAGAACTGCATGTCTGGCGTTCCGGGCTGTGCGTTTGTATCCAGGCTGAGGGATATTACCGTGCCTTCTCCCTCACGTGAATAGAGGTCGATGGTGGCTCCCATACGGTCGGCTATGGTCTTGCAGAGTGCGAGACCGAGACCTGTTCCCTGCATGAACTCGTCGAGTTTGACGAAGCGTTCGAATATCTCTGTCTGCTTTTCCTGTGGTATTCCGCAGCCGGTGTCACGACAATAGAGGCTGAGCACACCGTCGCAGTAGCGGAATCCGACGTGGATGAATCCCTTTTGCGTGAACTTTGAGGCGTTGGTGAAGAAGGCTTCAAAGATTTGCAGCACTCGCTCTGCGTCGATGTTTAGTATCAGTGAGCGCACGGGGGTGTCTATCCTGTACTGCACCTCGGGGTTGTTGATATACTTCTTCATGCTTTCTGCCTTTCTGCGGAAGGCCGCGGCGAAGTCTGTCTCGACCCTGCGGATGGTGATACCCTCGGTGTCTATCTTGGTGAGTTGCAGGATATTGTCAACGAGGTTGATTAGCATGGTGCAGTTATGTGACATGATGCCCAGATACTGCCGCTTCTCTTCGCTGGTGGTAAGGAATGACATTATCTCTGCAAAGCCGTTTATTGCGTTCAGCGGTGTGCGCAGTTCGTGTGTCATGTTGGCAAGGAACTGTGCCTTCTGACGTCCTGATTCTTGTGCTTTCACCGTCTGCGCGCTTAGTTCCCGCTGTGTGAGCACAAGGTCAGTGATGTCATATCGTATGCCGTAGAAACCGTTGAAGCGTCCTTGCTTGTCGTATGAGGGGGTGCAGTTAACCTCGAAATACCTGTCAACCATCTTGTTGTTTATTCGTTGCAGGTGGTGGGTGTAACGCACGGGGTGGGTAAGTTCCTTATCGGGGGATGCCATAGCACGGATGAAACTGTCACGGCTGTCACCGGCAAGGCTGGCCACGTAGTCGGCGATAGTCAACTTCCTGTTGTACAGCAGGCCGTCTCCTGATATTTCAAAGTAATCGTTTCCTACCTGCCAGCGGAATATATCCATGTTGTTATGTTGAGTGATGAAGCGTAGTTCTGCCTGGTATTTCTCCAGTTTGCGCTTTGTCTCAGCGAGTTCGTAGTTGGTGTCCTGCATCTCCTTACGCAGCCTGCACACCTCTTCCTGGTCGTAGATGGTGAGCACGTAGCCGTGGTGGCTGTGGCTGCTGTCACTTACTGCCCTCACCCTCATCTCTACATTCTCTTTCAGATTGAGGGCGGGGATGTCGATAGGGACGCAGATCCATGCGTCCATCTCTTTCTCAAGGACTATTCCGTTGAGCATGACGCATAGTTCGCGGAGCCTTGTTGTGCGGACAAACTCTTCTCCGCGGTCTGGTGCGCCCTTGCAGAAGAAGTCGAGGAAGGTCTGGTTGCAGTTTATCAGACGGCCTGTTTTGTCGTAACTGGCGATGCCGAAGTCAGAGCGTTGTGTGAAACTTGAGAACTCTTGCAGTGCTCTGTCAAGTTGTTCTCGCTGCTCCTGTTGCTCGGTATCGTCTATTATTGTGAGATAGACATATATGGGTTTGTTGTGCCTGGTCTTTATGTTTGCGTGTACCTGCACTTTCCTCCACTGTTCTTGTGGGTCGTCATAGCGGCGCATTCGCAGGTGTACCACGGGCATCTCTTTTTCTCCTCCATCTACTTTTTTGATGGCATCATAGACTTTGTTTGTGTCATGTGGGTGTATGAGGCTTAGGTAATCTCCCATGGAGATTCCTTTCGGGGGGAGGAAGTTGCCTGCTATGTTATACACCCAGCGGCGTTTTACGTTGATGGCGAGCATCTGACTGTCTGACATCTCGATGGCGGTCTGTGAGATAGTGCGGAACTCTGACCTTAGTTTTCCTGACATAGCGGTGCGTATCAGGGCTATGATGGCTACGGTGAAGAGTATTGTCAGTATGGCAAAGACGGTGATGTGCAGGTCGTCGTTGCTTTTTTCCTCCACGTTGTCTGTCGTCCATCGCTGCATGATTGCGTCTGTCTGCCCTGCTTCCTGCATATGTTGCAGTGTGCGGTCGAGGTCGTGTAGTATGATGGAATCGGTGCAGAAGAAGCGCAGGTTGCCTTCTGGCACGTCGATATACTCTATTGCTACCTTGTTTGCCACGCCGTATCTTTTTACTAATCGGCGCAGTGCCACTTCTTCCCAGATAAAGTATTTTACCTTGCCTGACAAGAGGTCGTTCATTACTTTGCCGTGATCTACGCTGAGAAGGGTGAACGGTATATCGTCCTTGAAGCAGTCTCGCAGGTAATAATAGGTATAACTGCCTTTGTCAACTGCTACGGTGTCTGTTTTTCCAAGCAGCATAATGCTTCGCATCATGGCTGTTTCCTTGCTGCGAAGCACTGATACCTTGTATCCTGCCACCACTGACTTTCCTACGCTGACGCCTGCCATCGGCGGCAGGTTATCCACTTCTATCATCAGGTTTGCGGTCCCTGCGGCTATTTGTCGGTGTGCTTCGGCACGGTCCATCATGCGTATTTCGTGGGCTATGTGGAAGTGTGAGAAGAGTTCGCGGAGTATTTCTATAATCATACCGGCTGGTTCTCCGCTGTCGTTGACGTATGAGAAGGGCGGGAAGGTCCAGTCTGCCACTACTATGAAGGGGTGTTTCTTGGTGTATCTTATGCCGTGCGGGGCAGCGTGGCGGTATATGCTGTCACGTTGTATCTGTGTGTATTCCATCACCTTGACATTGGGGTCGGAGTCTCTGCGGGCCGTGATGTTCATCTTCTGGGCCTGACAGAGCGTGCTCATCGCCAAGAGTATGGTGATGAGCAGTTGTGTGGTTATGTTGCCTCTGGTGATGCTTGTTGTCATTGGTTAGTTGTGTTGGCCTTGTGGTTCTGGGGTGTTTGTGGGGTGATGTGGGGTTATATTATGTTGTTTTTTACTTGTATCTCGCTCTCGGCGGTGCCTTCTTCTTCCAGTTTCTCTATCGGCAGTTGTATGTAGATGTTTGTTCCGCGGCCGGGGTCTGATTCTATTTCTATCACTCCTCCCATTGTTTCCACGAGTGCTTTGCATATAGGAATCTCCAGTCCTGACAGGTTTTGCTTGTTGTCTGTCAGTGTGTATGCCTCACCTATGTGTGGTTCGTAGATGCGGTTGTATATGCTTGGTGGTATGCCCTGCCCTGTGTCCTCCACGAGTATGGTGAGGAAGCCTTTGCGGTACATATATCTTGCTGACAGGGTGCCTACTTTTGTGTATCGTGCTGACAGTCCCACGGCTTCGTGTAGTATGCGTTTCAGCACGGCGTTGTCGCCGTTTATCATCATTTTCCCGTATGTGTCCTGCACGTTGTAGGTCACGGTGGCGGTGCGATAGTTGTCTATCACCTCTTCTACTGTATTGCGGAAGAGTTGGCAGAAGTCCATCGGCGTGTTACTCAGTTTTAACATTCCGGCTTCTATGCGTGAGAGAAGCATGGTGTCATCGGACAGGGTGACGAGGCGTTGTATGTCTGCTGTGATGTCGCTGACGATGTCTCTGTCTGCTGCTTCGTCAATGGCTGCTTCCATACGGCGTATGTGCTGGCTGATGCTGATGAGCGGCTGGCGCATGGAGAAGGAGGTGTTCTTGAGGAATTCTCCTTGTAACATCTCTGCTTCGTGTGCCTTGGCGGTGGCTTCTTCGAGTCTCAGACGTGCGTGATGTAGTGTTGTGATGTCACGGCAGTTGCCGAAATAGCCTTTCACCAGCCCGTCTTTTCCGTAGTAGGGGTGCAGGTGGAAGTTGAAGTATCGCTGCTCGCCCTGCTGGTTACGCAGGCGGGTCTTGATGTCAACGTCTATTTCTCCGTGGTACAGGCGGTCGAGTTTGTGGAATACTCTGAAGGCTTTTTTTATGTCTGTGCTGTCTGCCAGTTCTATGAGGCTCAGTTGTGAGAGGCGTGGCAGACGGCTGGTGTCGCGTGAGTATATCAGCAGTTCTTTGGTGTCGGGGTGGTATCGCATCATCCAGATGTCGGTGATGGCGAGGGTGCGGTCACGCAGTGTGTGGAGGTTGTCGCGACTTTCCTTCATCATCTCCATGCGCTGGCGCAGTGCTGACAGCCTTAGTTGTCTGTGTATGTGGTCTGTCTGGTTGTGTACAAAGACCATGTAACTTATCACCTTGCCTGCTTTGTCACGGCTTTTCTCGAAGTGTACGTAGTAATAGCCTTCTTGATACATGGTCTGGTTGTCTCTTCCCCTGTCTTCTTCTCGTATGTATCCTGTCATGGCGTGTGACTGCGGACGTACGTATCTGCTTCGTGCGAAGGGCACGGAGTAGAGGTCCTTGTTTGTTATCTTTGTGGTGAAGCGTAGGTCGTCGGGGCAGTTGTCGATGTCGATGTCTTCCAGCAGATCTACTTCGTCCAGCGTGTGACCCTCGGCAATGAATCTTTCTGCATCGTCAATGCCAAGCCTTATGCGTGCTACTTCGTTCACTCCCACGAGGCGTCGCTCGCTGTCAAAGCGGAACATGGTGCCCTGCATCATGTAAAGTGCGGTGCGGTAGCGCTGGTGCAGTTGTTTCATGCGCATCAGGCGGGCCTTGCTGTCGGTTATGTCGTGCTGTATTCCGAAGACGAGGTATATCTTTCCGTATTCGTCGCGCAACTCGCGTATCTTCACCTCTACGTCAATCAGTTTGTCGGGCTCGGTGAGTGAGTAGCAGCGCAGCGTCTCGGTGACGGGCTCCATGTCCTGCGAGAGGAACTCCATGACGTGGGCATGGATTATGTTGAAGTCGTTTTCGTAATAGAATCGTGAGAACTCGAAGGAACTGTAGTCCTCGTTTACTATTCCGTCTGAGGTCATCCAGGCGTAGCGTCTGGTCTGCGGGAAATATACCCAGACCTTCATTTTGTTGGAGTGTAGTATGAGTTCCATCTGCGTGCGCACGTCCATCAGGCTGTTGCGGGAATAGTATCGGCGGTAGTGGCGCATGGCTTGTGATACTACCAGAGCCAGCAACAGGCAGCCGAAGAGCGTGAGTATGATGGTGAGGTAGATGTCACGGTTGGGCTTTTCCTCTGGATACAGCCACTTGGTAAGTAGTTTGTCTATCTCGCCTTCCTGCTGAATGACGTGGCAGACGCTGTCAATGCGTGCCAGCAGGACGGTATCTACGGACATGAAGCGGTACTCGCCGTAGGGTATGTCAACGGGCACGGCGACGTAACGGTCGTTGAGGTGGTATTTGTTTATCACCCACTTCATCATCATGGTGTTCCACAGTGCACCGCTCTTGCCTGTGGAGGCTTCATGGAGTATTTCTTCTTCCATGTCTGTCACCGAGGTGAACTGTATCTCAGGGATGCCTTTTTCTTGCAGGTAGTGCCACGGTCTGCTGCCCTCACTGAGTACTATGTTGCGGTATTTACGCAGGTCTGCTATGGTGATGAGGCCCGTGGAGTCGGCTCGTGGCACGAGCATGGAATAGGTGTAGTGGCATACGGTGAACTTGCCGAAGTGTCCGTAGGGGGCGTTATAGTCTGCTGCCACGCCGAATGACAGGTCAGCGCTGTCAGTACGGAGGTCATCGTGGGCTTCTTGCTGGCTGCGCAGGCGTATCTCGTAGGGTATGTGCAGGCGTTGCATGACGATTTTCACCAGATCTACGTTTAAGCCCTTGGGTTCTCCGTTATCGCCGAGGAAGGCGTAAGGCCATTTCTCCCACGCGTCCTCATATATCAGTGGGTGCGCAGCGTCATACTGCTCTCCTTGCTCTCCTGTGCGTGCTGCGGAGGCTAAGAGGGTGGCGACAGAGAGGTGGCTGTCTGCTTCTCCTCGCACGTCGGCTCCTGCGTATGCCAGCAGGGACGCTCCGTGGGGCGTCTGCTGACGGTGCTCTTCCTGCACGGCAGTGGGTGCCGCGGCGGCCAGAAGCATCTGGCAGCAGAGCATCAGGAGTATGTAGATTCTGCGCTTCATTTGTCTTTCTGTTCTTGTATGGCCGTACGGCCTCTGCCCCCTGCTGTCTGCCTCACCGTGGGGGGGGCTCTGCGGTGACGGCCTCTTCTCTCTTTCTCCTGACCTTCCTCACCCGTTGTGGGACTGCGGATTATGGTCTTGCAACGCATGGCGTAACGTCCTCTGTTTTAATGCGTTGCCGCTGTCACTATTATTTGGTGCTGTTTGCACCGTGATTTGATGCTGTTCGCACCGTGACTTGGTATCGTTTGCACCGTGATTTGGTCTCGTTCCTCTCGTAGATAAGATTTTTTTCTCCCGTGGGTAATTTTTTTTTCTCCCGTGGGTAATTTTTTTTCCTCCCGTGGATAAGAATTTTTCCTCCCGTGGGTAAGATTTTTTTTAACCGTTGGCTGACACCTTTTTTATTATTGTTGGTGTCCTGGGTGTGTCTTTTTGTGTGGGTGTTGCTCGTCCTGTGGTGTGCGTTATGCTCGCGACGTGTGTGTACCTTGTGTGTTTTAAGGTTTCCGCTCCTCCGCCATAGCGTCTGTTGTGCAGTGTGTACGGAGGAGCGGAGTGTTATTAGTCAGCGAGTTTTGCCTTGATAAACTCGCGGTTCAGTCTTGCGATGTTGGCTATTGACTCGTTCTTAGGGCATACCGCCTCGCAGGCGCGGGTATTGGTGCAGTTTCCGAATCCGAGTTCGTCCATGCGTGCTATCATTGCCTTTGCGCGCTTTGCTGCCTCTGGTCGTCCTTGTGGGAGCAGTGCGAGTTGTGACACTTTTGAACTTACGAAGAGCATTGCGGAGCCGTTCTTGCAGGCTGCCACGCAGGCGCCGCAGCCTATGCAGGTGGCGCAGTCCATTGCCTCGTCAGCATTTTCTTTTGGTATGAGGATAGCATTGGCGTCCTGTGCCTGTCCGGTGCGTATGGAGGTATAGCCTCCTGCCTGTATGATTTTGTCGAAGGCGGAGCGGTCAACCATGCAGTCCTTTATGACGGGGAAGCCTGCTGAGCGCCATGGCTCTACGGTAATGACGTCACCGTCGTTGAACTTACGCATATAGAGTTGGCAGGTTGTTGCGCCGCGCTCTGTCTTTCCGTGTGGTGTGCCGTTGATATAGAGTGAGCACATACCGCAGATTCCTTCGCGACAGTCGTGGTCAAAGACGAAGGGTTCTTTGCCCTGGCTGATGAGTTGTTCGTTCATCATGTCAAGCATTTCAAGGAATGAGGTGTCGTCTGGCACGTTCTTCATTAACTGCTCGTCAAAATGTCCCTTGTCCTTCGGGCCATTCTGCTTCCAGAACTTTACTGTTACTGTTATGTTTTTAGCCATTTTCTTTTAAGGTTTAATGGTTGTGGGTTGTGGGTATCAGGTCTGTTCGTAGCCTGTCAGCGTCTTTGTCAAGGCTCGTAACATGGCATTTTTCTCTGCATTTATGGTGTTCACGGCTTCTTATTGCTCTTGTGTTATGTTGCCATCATTCATGGCTGTCACCATTTGCGTGTCTGGTTCGTTGGAAGAACCTGACGCCATGTAGGGGAAATGCGCCAGATCGGTATTGGTGGTACGTCCATATCCCTCTGCTATATTTGGCGGTATTGACTCCGCAGACGTTCTTATCTGGCTTGTCAACCCATAGATTTCGCTTTTGGGAGAGGTGTTTGTCAACTTGTAATTCTCTGTTGCCAGCAGTATGGCCTGCTGCCATACCAGTTGTTTTCTTTATGGACCTAACCTTCTTTCCGACCTATAACCTAAAACCTACAACCTTCAACCGCAATGTTAGTTTTTGTAGTTACGTGTCTGAACCTTTATTATCTCATATTCCAGAGGCTCTTTTGAGAGTTCCGGTGCAGTCTCGTCGTTGTTCTGATACTCCCAGCAGCCTACGTAGAAGAAGTTGTTGTCGTCACGCTTTGCCTCGCCTTCCTCGGTCTGATGCTCCTCACGGAAGTGTCCGCCGCATGACTCCTCACGGTGCAGGGCGTCGTATGCTATCAACTCTCCCATGAGTATGAAGTCACGGAGGTGTATGGCCTTGTCGAGTTCTACGTTGAGACCTTCCTTGGCACCGGGCACGTAAAGGTTCTCGTTAAACTCCTTACGCAACTTCTTCAGCATCTTAAGGCCTTCTTCGAGGCCCTCTTTTGTGCGGCCCATGCCTACGTGCTCCCACATGATGTGGCCCAGTTCCTTGTGCAGTGAGTCAACGCTGCGCTTGCCCTGTATGCTCATCAGGCGGTCTATCTCCTTCTGAACAGCCTGCTCCGCTGCCTCAAACTCTGGCAGGTCGGTAGATAGGCGTGGCCAGATGGCCTGATCTGCGAGGTAGTTCTGTATGGTGTAAGGCAGCACGAAGTAACCGTCTGCCAGGCCCTGCATGAGTGCTGACGCACCGAGGCGGTTGGCACCGTGGTCAGAGAAGTTACACTCACCGATGGCGAAGAGGCCGGGAACGGTGGTCTGCAACTCGTAATCTACCCACAGACCGCCCATGGTGTAGTGTATGGCAGGGAATATCATCATCGGGTGGTAGTACTCCACGCCATCTACTGTCTTGGCGAGTTCGCCGGGGTTGACATCGGTTATCTCCTCATACATATCAAACAGGTTGCCGTAACGCTGGCGTATCTCGTCGATACCGAGACGCTGTATTGATTCTGAGAAGTCGAGGAACACGGCCAGACCGGTGTTGTTCACACCGAAACCCTTGTCACAACGCTCCTTGGCGGCACGACTTGCCACGTCACGCGGCACGAGGTTGCCAAACGCCGGGTAGCGGCGCTCGAGGTAATAGTCGCGGTCTTCTTCGGGTATCTCATAGCCCTGCTTCGTTCCTTCCTGCAAAGCCTTGGCGTCCTCAATCTTCTTTGGCACCCAGATGCGACCGTCATTACGCAGTGACTCTGACATGAGTGTGAGTTTAGACTGGTTGTTTCCGTGTACGGGTATGCAGGTTGGGTGTATCTGTACGTATGAGGGATTGGCAAACATAGCACCCTTGCGGTATGCTTGTATGGCTGCCGTGCAGTTACATCCCATGGCATTGGTTGACAGGAAGTATGTGTTTCCGTAGCCACCGGTAGCGAGTACCACGGCATTGGCGGTGAAACGCTCCAACTTTCCGGTAACGAGGTTCTTGGCGATGATACCACGTGCCTTGCCGTCAACTATCACCACGTCCTCCATCTCGTAGCGGGTGTAGAGTTTAACCTTACCTGCCTCCACCATGCGTGAGAGTGAACTGTATGCTCCGAGCAGCAACTGCTGACCCGTCTGACCCTTTGCATAAAAGGTGCGTGACACCTGCGCACCACCGAAAGAACGGTTGGCAAGCATGCCACCGTACTCACGTGCGAATGGTACTCCCTGCGCTACGCACTGGTCAATGATATTGTTTGACACCTCAGCAAGGCGATATACGTTTGCCTCACGGGCACGATAGTCACCGCCTTTGACAGTGTCGTAGAAGAGACGATATACGGAGTCGCCGTCGTTCTGGTAGTTCTTGGCAGCGTTGATGCCTCCTTGTGCAGCGATAGAGTGAGCGCGGCGCGGTGAATCCTGTATGCAGAAGTCAAGCACGTTGAAGCCCATCTCGCCCAATGAGGCGGCTGCGCTGGCACCGGCGAGGCCTGTTCCCACCACGATGACGTCAAGTTTCAGTTTGTTCTTAGGGTTGACAAGGCGCTGGTGTGCCTTATAGTTGGCCCACTTCTCGGCCACCGGCCCCTCTGGTATGCGTGAATTTAATGTCTTAGCCATTTTTTATTACTTTGTTATTGATGAATGTTTAGCAGCAGCCAAGCACGCTGCCGAGGTAGAAACGCACTACTACTGCCGCGAAACCGAGACAGAGAAGCGTGACGTAGGCTATGCCTATAACCTTCCAACGGCAGAACCATGTCTTGCCGTTGAGACCCAACGTCTGCAACGCGCTCCAAAAACCGTGGCTCAGATGGAACCACAACGCAGCAATCCAGACGAGGTAAAGCACTACATAACCGCCACAACTGAAGGTCTGCTGAATCCAGTATGCACCGTCAGCGGCACGGTCGAGGCCGTTGCTGTGCAACAACTCCACAAGCATCATCTTTGCCCAGAAGTTGTAAAGATGCACCAGAAGACCCACAATGACAATGATACCGAGTACCAACATGTTCTGACTCGCCCACTCAACCTTACCCGGTTTCTGTGTTACGGCATAGCGCTCACCGCCACGGGCAGCCTTGTTCTGCATCGTGAGAATAAACGCATAGACAATGTGTACCACCGCCAAAGCCGCAAGACCGAGCGTAGCAACGACCGCATACCAGTTTGCTCCCAGTAACTTGCAGATTTCATTGTACGCCTCTCCGGAGAAAAGCGCAACGACATTCATTGCCATGTGGAATGTTAGGAACAGGATAAGACAAATGCCCGTGACTGACATGAGCACCTTCTTACCGATTGATGAATTAAATAACCACATAAGTTTTTTTTGTTTGTTGTTAAGATAAAATATAAATGTTAAAATTATTCTCACCGCAATAGGTACGTATTCTCACCGCAACAGACATACCGCAAGACCGGAAAGGCCGGCCGCCGAACAGGGCATCAGCAGGCAGTAACCCTACAACAGGCAACTCCCAAACACAAATATAACAATCCCTCCCGTCACCAGAACGTACTACCACGTACGACTTACGCGCAGGAGTGCGGTCATATCTTAATGCCCCTTTGTGTCGGCAAAATTAATATAAAAATGCGAAATCACAAAGCAAAAGGTGAATATTTTGGAGAAAAATATTACTTTTGCAAAATAATTTCAATCTTGAAGCGGTTTTAGCAACCGCACATTGCAATTTTATGACTATGGAAATGAGATACGATGTCATAGTGGTAGGAGGCGGACACGCAGGCTGCGAGGCCGCACACGCCGCTGCCATGACAGGTGCCAAGACCTGTCTTGTAACAATGGACATGAACAAAATCGCACAGATGTCATGCAACCCCGCCGTGGGAGGCATAGCAAAAGGGCAGATAGTACGTGAGATCGACGCCCTCGGAGGCGGCATGGGACTGGTGACTGACGCAACAGCAATACAGTTTCGTATGCTGAACAAGTCAAAAGGCCCTGCCATGTGGTCACCAAGAGCACAGTGCGACAGAGGAAAATTCATCTGGGAATGGCGCACATTACTTGACCATACGCCAAACCTCGACATCTGGCAAGACCAGGTTGAAGAGATAATCTGGGAAGAACAACCATCCAACCAGACATCCATCCAACCATCCAACCAGACAACCGTCCAGCCAGACAACCAGACAAGCAGACACCCAGACAACCAACTCCCTCCCCGAATCCTCGGTGTTCGCACCGTCTGGGGCGTGGAACTGCGTGCCCCGTCAGTGGTGATTACCGCAGGAACATTCCTCAACGGTCTGCTGCATATCGGCAGAAAGATGCTGCCCGGAGGCCGTTGTGCAGAACCGGCAGCACTGCATCTTACAGAGAGCATCAACGCCCTCGGCATACGGTCTGCACGAATGAAGACAGGAACACCAGTGCGTATAGACAAGAGATCCGTGCATTTCGAGGACACTGAGATACAGCCCGGCGAGGAGGTAACGGCAATGTTCAGTTACATGAACACCCCCACCCTGCCCAAGGACAGCGGGAAGACACTGCTGCCATGCTGGACCTTCAACACAACCCCCGCCTGTCACGAGGTCCTTCGCAGCGGACTGGCGGACTCACCGCTGTACAACGGGCAGATACAGTCTATCGGTCCACGTTACTGCCCGTCGATAGAAACGAAGTTGGTGACCTTCGCCGACAAAGACCATCACCCCCTCTTCCTCGAACCTGAGGGAGAGAACACCAACGAGATGTACCTCAACGGCTTCTCCTCCTCGCTGCCAATGGACGTGCAACTGAAAGCACTAAGACAGATACCGGCACTGCGCGACGTGCGCATCTACCGTCCGGGATACGCCATAGAGTATGACTTCTTCGACCCTACACAACTCTCACACTCGCTGATGTCAAAGAAATGCGACGGCCTTTTCTTCGCCGGACAGGTCAACGGCACCACCGGTTACGAGGAGGCAGGAGGCCAGGGCCTCGTCGCCGGCGTCAATGCCGCAATCTTCGCAGGCCACTGCGGCGCAGGGACCGCGGCGCCATCACCCACCTTCTTCACGCTGCACAGGGACGAGGCATACATCGGCGTACTCATAGACGACCTCGTAACAAAGGGTGTTGACGAGCCATACCGAATGTTTACATCACGTGCCGAATACCGCATACTGCTGCGACAGGACAATGCCGACGCCCGCCTTACAGAGAAGGCACACGCCCTCGGCCTCGCAACCACCGAGCGACTGCAACGCTACGAAGCAAAGAAAACACACGTAGAGGATATCATCAACTTCTGCGACAACACCAACGTGAAACCACGTCAGGTGAACACCGCCCTCGAATCCATCGGTGCCACACCGCTTAACGTAGGCTGCAAACTCAGCGAACTGGTAGCACGGCCGGGCATAACGATACAATGGTTAGGCGGAATACTGCCTCGCCTGCAAGAAAGGCTCATGTCATCGCCAGAGCGTCACGATGAAATCGCAGAAGCAGCGGAGATAGAGATAAAGTACCGCGGATACATAGAGCGTGAGAAAGTGACAGCCGAGAAGATGCGACGCCTTGAAAATATCCGCATAAAGGGCCACTTCAAATACGAGGATATCACCGCCCTCTCCACGGAGGCACGGCAGAAGTTGAGGGCGATAGAACCCGAAACACTCGCACAAGCATCACGAATCCCCGGTGTGTCACCGTCAGATATCAACGTGCTGCTTATCCTCCTTGGACGTTAGACCCATAAAAACGGTTACGAGGTAAAAGGTTATAGACAGCAGGTCTGGTGCCATTCAGGATTGCAAACAGCAGGTTTCACGACACAATGTCTTACAGGTTAAACGTCAAGCAGAACCCACCAACCCACCAATCAAACCAAACCGCCAAACCACTCGGCTTTGTGGCTTTGCTTACAAAGAACAAAGCCACAAAGCAACCAACCTGCCACCATCGTTCCACGTGAAACAATTTGATTAAAGTAAAACTTGAGAGTATCGTATAAATGGCTGTAATTTGGCAATTTAGAATATAATAGTTTCACGTGAAACATTAATGTTTTATATCAGTGTTTATGACAAAGAAGGGGAACGAAGAGCGTTTAGAGCGTCTTAAAGGCATAGTGCTTAGTATGCCAGAGAGGCCAGGTTCGTATCAGTATTATGACGAATCTGGTACTATTATATATGTTGGCAAGGCTAAGAACCTGAAAAGGCGTGTGTCATCTTATTTTCATCGTGAGGTGGACAGGTTCAAGACAAAGGTGCTGGTGTCAAAGATATGGGACATAACCTACACCGTTGTCAACACCGAAGAGGACGCCCTGCTACTTGAGAACGCTCTTATCAAGAAGTATAATCCGCGTTATAACGTATTGTTAAAGGACGGAAAGACCTACCCTTCTATCTGTATCACGGGGGAGGCGTTCCCTCGTATCTTCAAGACAAGGAACATAAACAGGAAGTACGGGCAGTATTTCGGGCCGTATTCTAACCTCGGTGCCATGTATGCCGTGCTTGACTTGATAAGGAAGTTGTACAAACCCCGGACGTGCCGACTGCCGCTGACGCTGGACAGTGTGAAGGAGGGGCGTTATAAACCCTGCCTGGAGTATCATATAAAGAACTGCGGTGCGCCCTGTGCGGGCTGTCAGACGTGGGAGGAGTATCAGCAGAACATCGGCATGGCGAGGGAGATTCTCAGGGGTAACACCCGTCTGTTGAGCCGTGCGGTATATGAGAGAATGATGGAGGCGGCGGAGAATCTGCGTTTTGAGGAGGCTGAGGGACTGAAACGTCAGTATGTGATGATAGAGCAGTTCTGCGCCAAGAGCGAGGTGGTGAGCCACACTATAAATGATGTTGACGTGTTCTGCATTGATGATGATGACGCTAAGAGCAATGCTTTTGTCAACTATATGCACGTCACCAACGGCACGATAAACCAGTCGTTTACCTATGAATATAAGCGTAAACTTGACGAGACGGACGCCGACGTGCTCCTCTCTGCCATAATCGAGATACGCAGCAGGTTTAACAGTAAGGCGAAGGAGACGATTGTTCCGTTTGAGATTGACTGGGAGATGGCTGACACTACGTTCTTTGTGCCGCAGCGTGGCGACAAATATCACCTGTTAGAACTCTCGCAGATGAACTGCCGTCAGTACCGTTTTGACCGTCTGAAACAGTCTGACAAACTCAATCCTGAGCAGAAATACACACGTCTGATGAAGGAGTTGCAGGAGAAACTGCGGCTGGAGATGTTGCCCTACACGATAGAGTTGTTTGACAATTCTAACATCTCCGGCAGCGATGCCGTGGCGGGTTGCGTGGTGTATAAGGGTATGAAAGCGTCGAAGAAAGACTACCGCAGGTACATCATCAAGAGTGTCACAGGTCCTGATGACTACGCCAGCATGAGGGAGGTGGTGGAAAGGCGTTACCGCCGCTTTTCGGAGGGATGTAACGTTGAGGAGAAGGACGACGGTCAGACGCTGCCCGACCTTATCATTACCGATGGTGGTGTGGGTCAGATGAACATCGTGCGTGAGGTGGTTGAGGACGTTCTGGGGCTCTCTATTCCCATTGCCGGACTGGCTAAGGACAGTCGTCACCGCACCAACGAACTGCTGTTTGGCTTCCCTCCCCAGACGGTGCAGTTGAGGGCTGAGAGCGAGTTGTTCCGCATGCTGACGCAGATGCAGGACGAGGTACACCGCTACGCCATCACCTTCCACCGTGAGAAGCGTTCGAAACACGCCCTCCACAGTGAGTTGGACGACATAAAAGGCATTGGTCCGAAGGCCAAAGAGGCCTTGTTACGTGCTTTCAAGAGCGTGAAACGCATCAGGGAGACGGCACTGTCACCCGACCGTCAGCAGGAGTTGACAGAGGTGATAGGCAATGCTAAGGCCCGCATTTTAATCGAGCATTTCTCGCAAGGGGACTGATTGCAACGTGAAAGGGGGCTTTTTGCAGCATGAAAGGGTGCTTTTTGCAGCATGAAAAGGTGCTTTTTACGTAGGGAAAATATTTTTTTCACAACATAAAACAGTATAAGAATGGAAGAATTAAAAAGAATCATTGCCGAGAAAGCGGCAGAGAATGACACGCAGGAGGTAAAGCGTTTTCTCTTTGGCAGCATTGAGTTCACCACGCTTAAATGCACTGACAGCGAGCAGTCAGTGATGGCTTTTGTAGAGCGTGTGAACCGTTGGGACAACGAGATGCCTGACCTGCCCCACCCTGCTACCATCTGTGTCTATCCGTGTTTTGCCAGCATCGTCAGCGAGTGTCTTGACGTTGAGGGTGTGGGTATAGCGTGTGTCAGTGGGTCTTTCCCCTCTTCGCAGACGTTCTTAGAGGTGAAAATCGCCGAGACGGCACTTGCCATCAAGGACGGTGCTACGGAGATAGACATGGTGATGCCCGTAGGGCGTTTCCTCTCTGGTGACGAGGAGGGAGTGACGGACGAGATACGTGAGATGAAGGCGGTATGCGGCGACGATGTAGCGTTGAAGGTTATCCTTGAGACGGGGTGCTTGAAGACGCCTGAGAACATACGCAAGGCGTCATTTCTGGCCATGAACGCTGGTGCTGACTATATCAAGACGAGCACGGGCAAGGAGGCTGTCTCTGCCACTCCTGAGGCGGCTTACGTGATGTGCCAGTGCATAAAGGAGTACTACCAGCAAACGGGGCGCAGGGTAGGTTTTAAGCCTGCCGGCGGCATTAATACGAGCATGGATGCCGTGATATACTACACGATAGTGAAGGAGGTGCTTGGTGAGGAGTGGCTTAACAATCGCCTGTTCCGCCTCGGCACCTCACGCCTGGCGGATGTGCTGATTAGTGAGATGTAGGTGATTGGTGGGTTGGTGGTTTGGTTGATAGAATGTGGCGCTGACGCACCACACACAAGGGCCGCGGCGAACTGATAAAATAAACGACCGGGCAACCTGCTAAAACACTAAACCACCAACCTACAAAACGGGCAGGCAACCTACTAAACTATTAAGCAAGCAATAAAATAAACGAGCAAGCAACCTACTAAAATACTGTTATCACTTTTCCCTCTTTATTACAAAGTCGAGGTATGCTGTCAGGGCCTGTTTTATCTCGTTGTCCCCTACCCTGTTTTCTATGAATGACAGTGCCTGCTGATGCAGTTCTCCCATCACTTTTTCGGCGTACTGTATGCCTCCGTTCTCCTTGGTGAAGGCCACGAGGCGTGCTATTTCCTCTGCTGTTGCCTCCTGTTGTTTCACCTTTCTTGCGAGCGTCAGCATTTCGTTTAGTTGTGTTTTCATCAGTGCGTGAATGACGGGCAGCGTTAGTTTTCCTTCTATCATGTCGTTGCCTGTCGGCTTACCGATGGTGGGGTTGTCGTAATAGTCGAATATGTCGTCGCGAATCTGGAATATCATGCCCAGTTGCTGGCCGAATGTCCTTGCCTCTTCCATCTGTTGTTCTGAGGTAGTTACGGACATGGCTCCCATTGTGCAGCATGCTTCAAAGAGTGCGGCGGTCTTCATTTTTATCACGTCATAGTATGCTTTCTCGCTTATCTCCTCTGAGCCGTTGCTGGTAAGTTGTAGTATTTCTCCGTTTGATAGTGTCTGTCCTAACCGTGCGAGGTAGTTTACTATGTCGAGGTTACCTGTCATTGAGACGTTCAGCAGGGCCGTTGAGAGTATGTAGTCACCCACGAGCACCGCCACCTTATTGTCATACACGGCGTTGACGCTGGCCTGCCCACGACGTTCTGCCGCCTCGTCCACGATGTCATCATGTACCAGTGAGGCGGTGTGCAGCAGTTCCAGTCCCAGGGCGGCACGGTATGTTGTCTCCGTCACCTGCCCATAGTTTTTTGCCATGAGCATTATGAGCATTGGCCGCATACGCTTACCGTTGCGCTGACGGATATAGTCCAGCGCCATTGACAGTTGCCCGTCAGCATGGCTCATGGCTTCGGCGAACATAGTGTTAAACACTTCCAACTGCCTTTCTATTGGCTGTCGTATTATGGATAGATAATCTTTCATAACGTCTAATAATGTGCAAAATTACAAAAAAACTTTGGTTTTTTAATCATGTATGTTGGCATAATTAAAAAAATATTAGTAATTTTACAGCCTGATAAAACTTTTTATTACAAGTTGTTATCGAAAAGAAAACACAAAAACACTTCACAATGTCTGACAAACTGTTCCTCATAGATGCCTACGCACTGATTTATCGCAGTTACTACGCGCTCATCCGTGCTCCTCGCATCAACTCGAAAGGTCTTAACACAAGTGCCATCATGGGTTTCTGCAACACCCTTAACGAGGTGATGCATAAGGAGAAACCGACGCACATCGCCGTTGCCTTTGACCACGGCCGCACCTTCCGCCACGAGGCTTACCCACCCTACAAGGCTCAGCGTGAGGAGACTCCTGAGGACATCCGCCTCTCTATACCTTACATAAAACGCATACTGGAAGCCTACCGCATACCGATGATACAGGTTGACGGCTACGAGGCCGACGACATAATAGGCACCGTGGCAGGTAAGGCAGCGGCAGCGGGCATGAGGGTGTATATGCTGACACCTGACAAGGACTACGCCCAACTGGTGACAGAACGCATCAGTATGTACCGTCCCCGCCACGGCGGAGGGTATGAGGTGATGGGCCCTGAGGAGGTATGCGCCAAGTATGACATCGAGAGCACGGCGCAGGTGATAGACCTCCTCGGCCTGATGGGCGATGCGTCAGATAACTTTCCCGGCTGCCCCGGCGTGGGAGAGAAGACGGCAGCGAAACTGATAAAGCAGTTCGGAAGCATCGAGGGCCTGCTGTCAGGCACCGCAGAACTGAAAGGCAAGATAAAGGAAAAGGTGGAGGCAGCGGTTGAAGACATAAAGATGTCAAAGTTCCTCGCCACCATACGCACCGACGTACCAGTGGATATTGCACTCGGCAGCATGGCTGTGCAGAAACCCGATGAGGATAAACTCGCAGAAATATTCTCAGAACTGGAGTTCAAAGCCTTTGCGGAGAGGACTCTAAACAAACCAAAACGTGTGCAAAAAAGCGTTAATACACAACTTGATTTGTTTGCAGAAATTCCCACCGCAGGGCAGGAAAGCGTGAAAAACGCCACGGAAAAGCGTTTTAATTCCGACGAGGTGAGGTACATACTCGTTGACAATGAGGAAGATATGACGGTGCTTTGCGGTCGTTTGGCGCAGGCAGAGGAATTTTCTTTTGACACAGAGACCACCTCAACCGTAGCGATAGACGCAGAACTTGTCGGTTTGAGTTTTGCCATCACCGAGAAGGAGGCATACTACATCCCCGTGCCCCCTACCCTTCCCGAGGCAACGAAGGTAGTGGAACGTTTCCGCGAGGCATACGAGAGTGAGCGACCGGTGAAGGTGGCTCAGAACGCGAAGTACGACATCATGGTGCTTCGCCGCTACGGCATCGAGGTGCGTGGGGAACTGTGGGACACCATGGTGGCGCACTACCTCATCAATCCCGAACTGCACCACAACATGGACTATATGGCCGAGACACTGCTCGGTTACAAGACAATACACATAGAAGAACTCATAGGGCCACGCGGACGAGGGCAGAAGTCGATGCGTGACGTTGCCGTCAGCGCCGTGAAAGACTACGCCGCAGAGGATGCTGACATCACCCTCAGGCTGAAACACGCCCTTGAGCCCCTGCTGGAGGAGAAGGGAGCGACACGCCTTTTCAAAGAAGTGGAGATGCCGCTGGTACCCGTTCTGGCAGAGATGGAGATGAACGGCGTGACGCTCGACACACAGACACTCAGCGAGGTGAGCCAGATACTGAAAGCAAGAGCACAGCAGACGGAGCAGGAGATATACACCCTTGCCGGCGAGGAGTTCAACATCGCCTCACCAAGGCAGGTGGGAGAGATACTCTTCAGCAAGATGAAGATAGTGGAAAAGCCCAAGAAGACAAAGACGGGGCAGTATGTCACCAGCGAAGAAGTGCTGCAACAACTGCGCAGCAAGAACCCCATAGTAGAGAAGATACTTGCCTACCGCGGGCTGAAGAAACTGCTCGGCACCTACGTTGAGGCACTGCCGAAACTGATAAACCCACGCACGGGGCACATACACACCTCCTTCAACCAGTGTGTCACCGCCACAGGCAGACTGTCATCCTCAGACCCTAACCTGCAAAACATACCCATACGCACCGAAGACGGCAAGGAGATACGCCGCTGCTTCATACCAGAACCCGGCGAGATATTCTTCTCAGCCGACTACAGTCAGGTGGAACTGCGCATCATGGCCAGCCTCTCCGGCGACGAGAACATGATAGAAGCCTTTGTCAGCGGACAGGACATACACGCCGCCACATCAGCAAAAATATACCATAAAGCAATAGAAGACGTCACAAAAGACGAGCGACGCAAAGCCAAAAGCGCAAACTTCGGCATCATATACGGCATCTCCGTCTTCGGACTATCACAAGGGTTGGAGATAGACCGCCGTGAGGCTAAGGAACTGATAGACGGCTACTTCCGCACCTTCCCAAAGGTGATGGAATACATAGAAACAGCCAAACGCACAGCAACAGAACGCGGTTACGCCGAGACACTGATGGGACGGCGACGCTACCTGCCCGACATCACCTCACGCAACTCCACCGTGCGCTCCTTCGCCGAGCGCAACGCCGTAAACGCACCAATACAAGGCACGGCGGCAGACATAATGAAAGTAGCCATGATACGCATACACAACCGCCTGAAAAAAGAAGGACTGAAAGCAAAAATGATACTGCAGGTGCATGACGAACTAAACTTCTCAGTGCCCATAAACGAGAAAGAACAAGTGCAACGCATAGTGATAGAAGAAATGCAAGGCGCCGCACACCTCGCCGTACCACTCTCCGCCGACTGCGGATGGGGAGCAAACTGGCTGGAAGCACACTGAGAATAAGGTTACAAGCCGAAGGACATAGGGTGAACACCCATGACTAAGGCCAAAACCACAAAACCGCAAACAACAATAAAAACAACTAAACTACCATAAACATGAAAAAGAAAATCCTCACCCTAACAGCCCTTGCACTGGCACTGACAGCCGTTGCACAGAACTACACCAAGATGTCACCACAACTGGTACAACTCGTCAGCAGCACGCAAAGCGCCAGCAGCAGCAACGGAACAGCACAAAGCCTGAAAGACAACGACACACGGACAATGATATTCGTAAAAGGAGACGAGGCGGCAGTAAAAGACTACTGCGTCAGACACCACGGCAACCTACACATCCTGAACATACCCATCAGCCGCCTCGCAGCACTGTCAGAAGACAGCCGCGTGACAAGAATGGAAGCCAACTTCACCCCACAAGAAATATACCTTGACAAGGCTGCAAGCACAATCGGCGCCGACAAGGTATGGCAAGGCAACACACCACTGCCACACGCCTTCAACGGTGCAGGAGTGATAGTAGGTAACATCGACTCCGGACACGACCTATCACACCCCACATTCCGCTCAACAGCAGACGGAAGACAACGCATAATAATGATGTATGACGCACTCGACATACCCACAGGACAGGTGGCCGACGACAAATCCCCATTCCCAATAGGAACACTATACACCGACACCACCAGCATAAACGAAAAAAAACACTCCGCAGACTATAACACAGAACTGCACGGCACACACACCGCCAGCATAGCATCAGGCTCAGGATGGGGCTCAACATACAAAGGAATAGCACCAGAATCAGACATATACATAGCAACAGCCATATTCGGAAGCAACATCAGCCTGCTGCCAGCAAACATGAGAAAATACAGCAGCACAGCATTCTTGGCACTCGAAATAGACAACATACTCACCTACGCCGAAGAACATGGAAAACCATGCGTAGTAAACTACAGCGGAGGATTCCCATACATATCAATATATAACGACCAACTACTCAACGAATACCTCGGAGAAATAACAGGACCGGGAAAGATAATCGTGGCATCAGCCGGCAACAGCGGGGCCGAACTGCTCAACCACATCACAAAAACAACAGACAACAACACCGTAGGAGGACAAATAAAATGCAACACAGGCACAAAATCCATATACCTCTACATCAAGACAAAAGGAAAAAACACACTGCGCATACGCAACTACACCATGCCTGACGACCCGCAGCAGATAAAGGAAATACCGCTCGACTTCGTAATAAACGGCAAGGACACTACAAGCGCAAGCGGACTGAAATGGAACCAAATCACCACCTTCCGCAACAGTAACATACTGAACGGTATGACAATAGAAGTGCTCGCCAACAAATGCAGCAGCGACAATAGCAATATAGAATACAGAATAGTACTGACAGAAGGCACAAAAAAACTCTCCAGCAACGAATACACCATAGAAATAACAGGCGACAACACCGAAGCCGACATATACATAGATAACGGAGAAATAATGCCAATAGACCAAAACGACATAACACTCGCCGGAGCAAAACCAGGACCAACCATTGGAGCACCAGCAGCAATGCCTAACGTGATAGCAGTAGGAGCAACAGCATGGACCACAAAATACACTAACACAAAAGGACAAAACCACGGCACAGATAGTTACGGCAGTAACGGAGAAAGAGCAACATTCTCAAGCGTAGGACCATCAATACACGGCATCACAAAACCCGACGTCATGGCACCAGGACTGCTGATATCAGCAGCAGACAACAGTTACTACGAAAAAGACATCAGTCACCGAGAAAGCGCACGAACAGCAACCACCACCTACGCAGGCAGAGAATACAACTACATGGTAGAGTCAGGAACATCAATGTCAGCACCAATAGTAACAGGAACAATAGCACTATGGCTGCAAGCAGACCCCACACTGACACGAGAACGAATAATGCAAATAATAGAAAAAACATCACAACAGCACGACCCACTGCTGCCTAACCCAAACAATCAATACGGATACGGAGAAATAAACGCATACAAAGGACTACTCGAAATACTCAACCTCACAGCAATAGAAGGACTGTCAACAACACACCTCACACAAACCATCGTGAGACCAACCAGCAACGGAACAGCAATCAGCGTGACACTAAACAAAGCCATCAACACACCCGTCACCTGCCGACTATATAACACAGCAGGAACACTGATAAAAACCGTCACCCTGACACCCAACACCACCAACCACCGCATAGAAACAGACGGACACAAAGGCATAATAGCCGTGCAAGTAGGCAACATGGGCAGCACACTCGTGAGGTTGTAAGGTGAAGACCTGAGGTCGAAGACCCGAGGACTAAGACCTTAGTTCACATTGCCCAATCAGTAAGACCACTGCTCCCCGCGGCCCTTGTGTGTGGTGCCTCTGCGCCACATTCTATTGACCAATCAGTAACACCCACTGCTCGCCGCGGCCCTTGTGTGTGGTGTCTCAGCGCCACATTCTATCAACCCGCTCGGCTCTGCCGCTTTGCTTACAAAGAAGCCCTCAAACCCTAACAGGCATCTGATTAACAACAATCAGATGCCTGTTACGTTATACACCACCCTCGCCACGAACCACCACCACCCTCGCCACGAACCACCACCACCATCCGCACCACAATCACACACACAATAATACAAAAGAAAGTTAAAAGCCTACGCCTTTTGTTAACCTTCGTTGTTTTTTTTTTTTGTTTTTCACATTTAGTAACTTTACACGTAACTACTCAGGTAGGTTTGTCGTACTCCCCCATGCACAACTTCCCTCGTTGCAACCAACGAGAGTAAATCGTTCTTTTACAAAATATGAAGCTGTTTATAATGTCAGCATGCTCGGTTTGAGCTGTGCTATTAATTGCA
>JALFNY010000010.1 GCA_022774105.1 Prevotella sp. | reverse complement strand
CATATAATCAGCCCCTGTTTACTGTGCGGTGTTACCTAAACTGCTATATGTCTTGGGGAATTCTCTTTTAGTTTGCTGCCTCAAACTCTTCAAGGAAACGCTTGTCGTTCTCTGAGAACATACGCAGGTCACTCACTTGATACTTCAGATTGGTTATGCGTTCCACGCCAAGCCCAAATGCGTAACCAGTGTATTTCTTTGAGTCTATGCCACAGAGTTCAAGGACGTTGGGGTCAACCATTCCGCACCCAAGTATCTCTACCCATCCTGTGTGCTTACAGAATCCACAGCCTACGCCGCCGCAGATGTGGCATGAAATATCCATTTCAGCAGACGGTTCTGTAAAGGGGAAGTATGACGGACGCAGACGTATCTTGGTGTCAGGCCCAAACAACTCCTGAGCGAATGTCAGCATAACCTGTTTTAGGTCAGTGAAGGAAACATTCTCGTCAATATATAATCCCTCAATCTGATGGAAAAAGCAGTGTGCGCGAGCTGTGATAGCCTCATTGCGATATACTCTTCCTGGGCAGATTATGCGTATAGGCGGTTGCTGTGTTTCCATCACGCGTGCTTGAACGCTTGATGTGTGTGAGCGGAGCAATATATTCTTAGTAACGTCTTTCTTCGCACTCTCTTCAACGAAGAATGTATCCTGCATATCACGTGCAGGGTGATCAGCGGCGAAGTTCATCTTGGTGAATATATGCAGGTCATCTTCTACCTCTGGGCCATCAGCCAGTGTGAAGCCCATACGTTGGAATATCTCTACTATTTCGTTTTTCACTATTGACAGCGGATGGCGTGTGCCAAGTTCTATGGGGTAGGGGGTACGTGTCAGATCCATATCTGTATCCACCGTCTCCTGTGAACTTATCTGGTCACGCAGACTGTTGATTTTGTCAAAGGTAAGTTGCTTCAGCGTATTTATTTTCATGCCTACAACCTTCTTGTCCTCTGGGGCTACATTACGGAAGTCCTGCATAAGGGCGTTGATTGCGCCTTTCTTTGAAAGGTATTTCAAACGCAACGTCTCTATTTCATCGGCAGTGGTTGCATGAAGTGCGTTTACCTCTTCTATGAGGCTTTCTATTTTCTGTAATAACATATCTTTATGTTGTTTGTTTTTTTGTTCTAATATCTTGTGAGAGGCAGTTTTATTGTTCCGTCATACATTGACAAAACCCCTAAAAAAACGTAGAATATAGACTACCAGCCCATTTTTGATGCAAAGTTAATAAATTCTTTTCAAAAAATGAGATTATTTTGAAAAATAGTTGTACTTTTGCACAACATTTGTTGTGGTTATATGTTTCCTGCCTGAAAATGTACTGGTGTGGCTTGTACTTTGTTGGTAGTGAGACGCTATTAGAGCGACAAAACAAGAGAAACAATGAGGAATAATCTTTTTATGGCAGTAGGAGTGTTAATATCATCACTCTTCTTCGCAACTGGGTGTTATGACAAATCTTCACGTGGTGGAGATTCCTTGTATGTGGATTCTGCGGCGGTTGACACGTCAACCGTTGATTCCATAACACAGGTAGTGGAGGAAACACCTATGCCAGTAGCTGCCGATGAACTTTTTGACGATTTCTTTTTCAATTTCGCTGCCAGCCGTAAAGTACAGCATGAGCGCGTAAAGTTCCCGCTGACGGTGGATAATTTCGGGAAGCAGAGTGTTATAGAGAAGGGACAGTGGAAGCGTGAACGTTTCTTCATGTCACAAGGATATTACACCCTTATCTTTAATAAATACAAGCAGACACTGCTTGTAAAGGACACCACGGTGTCTAATGTCACAGTGGAACGTATAGCGATAAGTAAGGGACAAGTGACAAGGTGGCACTTCGCTCGTACCAGAGGACTGTGGTATATGGACAAGATGAGTCGTATGTCACTGAATCAACATCCTGACGCTGCTTTCTTTAAGTTCTACCAACGTTTTGCCACGGATTCAGTATTCCAACAAACAGCACTGTGTGACCCCGTAACATTTACTGGTCCAGACCCTGACGATGATTTCTCCACAATGACAGGAGAGTTAATGCCAGAGCAATGGCCCATGTTCGCACCGTGGCTACCCTCTGGTACTATATACAATATCATATATGGTATAGAGCCTTATCCTAAGACTAACTTCCGTGTATTCATGTTGCGTGGCATTGCCAACGGTATGCAGATGGAGATGCAGTTTGTAAAACAAGGTGGGCAGTGGCGATTGAAAAAGATTAGCACATAAGTTATAAGTTCGGTGATGGCAGCACACAGTCACATATCATTTGTATGAAAAAATGACATATACCATAACTTTACCATGCATAAACTGTAAGAATATAAGAGGGAAAACTATAAGGTTTTGATTACCGCACACGTTTGATAGGAAGAAAAATAAAAACCACAATTCATGCAGAGCCTGTTACATTATAATACGTTTGGAATAAACCAGTCGTGCCGAAGAATATATGAACCCTCAACAGTGGAGATGTTGAAGGCTACACTACCAGAGTTACGCAGCGCTCCGTTGCTCGTCATAGGCGGGGGGAGCAATCTGTTGTTGACAAAAGATTTTGACGGCAACGTGTTACATCCTCTGATAAAGGGAGTAGAAATAATTCCCACAAAACAGGGCGATGACACAGTGATGTTACGTTGTGGAGCGGGAGAGGTATGGGACGAGGTCATTGCTTTTGCAGTTTCTCACGGTCTATATGGCATGGAGAATATGTCACATATACCCGGTGAAGTGGGAGCCTCCGCTATACAGAATGTTGGAGCATACGGAATAGAGGCGAAGGACATTATATATAAGGTGGAAGCAGTAGAAATAGCCACAGGAAAAGATGTTGTATTCTATAACGCAGAATGTGGTTATTCATATCGTTACAGTAAGTTCAAGGGGGAATGGAAAGGGCAATACATAATCACCTACGTCACATATAGATTACACAAAACATTCACCCCCTATCTGGATTATGGTAATCTGCGGACAGTGCTTGCGCAAAAGGGCATAGATAAGCCCAAGCCGCAAGATGTGCGACAGGCCGTAATAGAGATACGTAAAGCAAAGTTACCAGACCCAAATGTTGAAGGAAATGCAGGCTCTTTCTTCATGAATCCGGTGGTCAGTAGCGATAAATTCGAAGAATTATACACCCGATTCCCCGATATGCCACATTACGTTACGGACGGAGGGTACAAGATACCAGCAGGGTGGATGATAGAACAATGTGGGTGGAAAGGCAAAACACTCGGCAGAGCAGGTGTACACTCCCGTCAGGCATTGGTGCTTGTAAACAAGGGAGGAGCAACAGGACAGGAAGTGCTGACGTTATGTGACGCTGTGCGTAAGGACGTGTTGGCAACGTTCGGAATAGACCTCCGACCAGAAGTAAACATAGTGTAGGTAATACCATGAAACTGACTTTTCTCGGAACAGGAACATCAATAGGAGTACCGGCAATAGGTTGTCAGTGTGAGGTATGTAGAAGTACAAACCCAAAGGATAAACGTTTGCGTGCCTCCGCCATTGTGGAGACAAACAAAGGATTACGTGTCCTAATAGACTGTGGACCAGACTTCCGGCAACAGATACTCACTCAGCGGTTCGGTAAAATTGATGCTGTTCTCATAACACATATACACTATGACCACGTGGGCGGTGCAGATGACCTACGACCATTTTGTATGTATGGAGACGTTGATGTCTATGCTCAGCATGATGTAGTAGAAGGCTTACACGAAACCATGCCATATTGTTTCAGAAAACACCTCTATCCTGGTGTACCTCACTTGCATCTACATGAAGCAAGAGCAGGGGAAGTTATACGTGTGACACGCCCCCATGAAATAACGGTGGACTTCCCTGGTAGCGGTGCGTCGCTTAACGGCGTGATGAACAAAATTGGTCACCGTGAGGTAGTACCGTCAGTACAAGAAGTGTTAGACATTGTGCCAGTTCCTGTGTTACACGGAAAACTTCAAATTCTTGGTTATCGCTTTGGAAAGATGGCGTATATTACAGACATGAAGGAACCATCTCCAGTCACACTATCATTGTTGCAAGGTGTGGAAACACTGGTGATAAACGCTCTACGATTTGAGAAAGAGCATCACAGTCATCAGTTGGTAAACAATGCAATAGACTTCTCTCGAGCAGTAGGTGCAAAACAAACATATCTTACCCACCTCACACACGACATTGGAACGCATGATATAGCGAATAAAAAACTACCAGAAGGCTTTTTATTCGCATACGATGGCATGGATATTTCCTTTTAAGCCGTTTTATTATATAACGTTTAGTTACTAATCAGTTATAGTAATCAGTTCTTTACCTAAGAAACCATAAAACCACGATGTGATTTTCTTCTCCAGTATGACCTATGCTTGACATATGTCAAAATTATTACATTAAGATTAAAAAAAACAAGAAAAAGTATTGCAAGTTTCGCAAAAATACGTAACTTTGCATCGTGTTTTTCATAGTATTAGATTTAAGGTTAACAAAGATTGGGGCTCAGCGGAGCCCTTTTTTTGTGTCCGTTAACAGATGTGCTTAGTGTATGCCAGATCAGTAGAAAATCAGTGGGGATTAAAATTTGTTTATGAAATTATGACGCAAGGCGTATTGCATAAACAAAAAGAAGAAAATCGTTAGACGAGCCTTAAAAACTTCGCACATACGCACATGTGATGTATTATATGTGATAACCGACCATTGTCCCTCTGTCATGAACCTCTTGATGACCCATCTGAAAAGACTCAAAAAGAGGACATCAGGATCATGGAGCTCGACTATGTAAGACCGCCATCCACAATCACCATGCGAATATAATAAACGCAGAGCCACGGAGTATTTCAATTCTCTGTATCTTCAGAAAACTTAAAATATTCTCCGTGGCTTCGTGCCTCTGTGTTAAAAATATATACGTTAATCGCCGTAGTATTCGCCGATTAATCCTTCATAATCCACATCCGCCGCTTTTTGTAATGACTACCCAGCGAGGATGACACTGGGAGTGATGTTATATACTGTTATTGCGGGACGGATATTAATGTATTAATGAGTTATTTGATGATTACTTTGATAGTCTTGTTGCCACGGCGCACGATGTTCACACCTTTTGCTGGAGCGTCGATTCGGCGGCCGTTGATGTCATAGTATTCAGCATCGTCGGTGGCAACAGAGTTAAGCAGGTCGATGGCAGTCGTTCCTTTTGTGAAATAGCCAGTTGTATAGTTGGCCATGGA
>JALFNY010000009.1 GCA_022774105.1 Prevotella sp. | reverse complement strand
TTGGGATATGGTATAGTCCTGAAAGGACGGTATAATACAGCACAGGGTGTAAGCCCTGTGTATAATTGTGGCGGGGGAAACGGTATCGGCACCCCGAAGCCGGCAGGCGAGGTGGCCGAAGGACACCGAGGGGTGGTTTATACTTTTCCGTTTGCTATGTATTTGTGAAGGGGAAAAAGAGTTTACGTCATGCCTTTATCTTACACCCCTCGGCGCACTATGTGCACCTCGCCTACCGGCTTCGGGGTGCCAATACGTTCTTAGCCTGCCTATCGAGACACAGGGCTTACACCCTGTGCTGTATTGTGCCGTCCTTTCAGGACTATACCGTATTACAAAAAAATATAACCTAAAATACAAAAAACTTTGCATTGATTTCCAACACGTTAGACATGACATGACAAAAGGGTGCTGATTACACGGTAAAAAGGTGCTGATTACATGGCTATCAGGTGCTATTCGCTGTGTAATCAGCACCTGTACGTCACGTAATCAGCACCTTTTTACTGCGCTACTAACTAATGGCCCTGTCTTAACTCCCAGCAAGTAATGTGTTTAGGCATTACGACAGTGGGCGTGAGTGACTGTCGGCCTCAGCGTATGGTGACCATCGTTGCTCCGAAACCGTATTGCTGGAACGATGCGTCCTGATATGGGCAGCGGGGGAACTCACGGCGCAGCAGGTCGGTAACGGCTTTGCGCAGCACGCCGTCTCCATTGCCGTGAATGAACACTATTTTGCGTCCCTTGTCCCGTTGGTGCTCGGTCATTGTGCGGCGCACGGTCTGTAACTGGTAGTCTTTTATCTCTCTTGGTCCCATTCCTGCCGTGGTGTCAAGCAGTTCTGTGGCGTGCAGGTCTATCTCCAACGGCTCATCTGCGCGTGGTGTGTGGGTGTGACGGGGGGTGCTGGTGGCTTTTATCTTCTCTCTCAGTGCCCGTGCGTCTTCCAGACGCTCTATGCGCATCTGTAATTTGCGTATGGTCATTTCGAGTTGCAGCACCCGGTCTTCAAGTGCTACGGTCTCCGTCTTTGGGGCGGCTGTTACCTGTGTGGCAGTGACAGAGTGCTGTGCGGTGGGGGCAACGGATGTCTTCTGCTTGTAATACTCTTTAAGTTCTGCTATTCTTATGTCTTCTTCCGTTGGCTCTTCGGGTTTCTCCTTACGTGGTTTCTTTGGTGGTGGTGGTGTCTGGGGTGATGCCTTAACGGGTGACGGTCCCTCGGACTGTGGGGTTATTACTACTACCTCTGAGGTGAGTACGGGCATTTCAAATCCGTCTTCGTCTTTCACGAGGACGATACCGCCTTTCTGGAATCCTGATATTGTGCCTCCTCCGATGTCATTGAGGAAGCGTACTTTGTCGCCTATGTTCATGTTTTTTGTTATGAGTGATTAGTATTCTGTTATGGGGTATGTGTGCTATGTTATATGTTGTGTGTGCTTTGTTATGGTGATGAGTTACAGGTCGTGGGGCATGGAAACTCTGTTTGAGTTGTGTGCAGCGTATGTTATTGGCACATGAAAGCGGCATTGCGGGTTTATATGACCAATGATTCACATCTTATACCCTCTCTCTCACAGGCTCAGCGTGAGCACTAAGGGCAGATGGTCGCTTACTCCGCCGTGGTAATATGTGCCGAGGTATGTGCGTCGTGGTTTGTATCCTCCGCGGCTGTCGATGTCAAGCAGCCACTCAGGGTCGTATATGCGACAGTTGTTGACACGGTTTTGGAGCGTGGGCGAGATGAGAATGTGGTCAAGGCTGTTCCACATTCCCTGATATTTGTATGTGCCTCGCGCTCGTTTTCCTTTGACACGGGCAGAGATGTCAGTCATGCCAGCCCTTGTAAGGTATCGCAGTGACTTGCTGTGAGTGTAGTCATTGAAGTCTCCTGCAATGATGATGCTTGCCTGTGGCGTGTGTGAGCGTATGGAGTCAAGGGACTGTTTTACGCGTCTTGCTACTGCAAGGCGGTAGTCTTCTGCTACCTCCTCCCCTCCCCTTCGGCTTGGTGAGTGTAGCGCAAAGATGTGTAGTGTGTCGTTCTTGCGTGTACGACCTTTCACATACAATATGTCACGTGTGTGGGAATTGCCCTTGGGCGGCGTGATACGCAGTGTTGCGTGGGTGATGACAGAAAAGGTAAGGGGATTGGATAACAGTGCTACATCTATGCCTCGCGGGTCTTTTGACTGCGTGATGTGGTATCTGTAGCCTGCCGCGCGCAGCATACTGCGACGTGTCAGCATATAGATTACACTGTCATTTTCTACCTCTGTCAGTGCTACGAGGTCAGGCAGGTGCGGCTGCCTGCCGCCAGTGCTGCACTGGTGTATCACGCGGGCTATGTCGTTTAGTTTGCGCCAGTATCGTGGGAAGGTCCACTCGCGCTCGCTGTCAGGCAGAAACTCGGTATCGTCAGCGAGTGTGTCACGGCGGCAGTCGAAGAGGTTTTCACAGTTATACTCCATTATGACAAATGGCATAACACCACCTTCTGCCCGTGCTACCACGGCTGTCAGAAGGAAGAGTATAGGCATTATGAGCGTGAGAAACCGCTTCATTCCTTCCAGAACTGTGGGGTGAAGATTACGAGTACGGAGAGTATTTCAAGTCGTCCCATCAGCATAAGCACGGAACATATCCACTTTGCAAAGTCAGGCAGTTCGTTCCACGACATGGTGGGGCCTATTTCCGTGCCCAGTGTGGGGCCGACGTTGCCAAGAGTGGACATGGTTATGGTTATGGCGTTGGTGTTGTCAATGCCTGCTGCCGTCATGGTGAAAGCGCAAAAGAGGAAGAGAAGGCAATAGACTGTCAGGAAAGCGAGCAGCGTTACGCGGCGCTGCATGGTGATGTTGGCATCTGCTATCTTCATTGGTAACACGGCCTTGGGGTGTAGCATCTGCTTGAACTCGTTACTTGCCACCTTTAACAGCATAAGGCATCGTATGCTCTTGAAACCGCCGCTGGTACTGCCAGCACAGCCACCCATGAACATACACACGGCAAGTACTACCCACGTGACGTGGGGCCAGCGTGCGGCGTCATCGTTGAAGAGACCTGTGGTGGTGATGAATGATACCACCTGATATATCGCACTGCGGAAGGCTCGCTCGGTATCATAACCGTTGGTGTGTATCAGCAGGAACATTATGAATGTTGTGAAGATTGCTATCACACCGACATAGAACTTTACCTCGCTGTTGTTGACAAGGCTTTTGAACTCTCTGTTGATGGCAAAGCGATAGAGGAGTATGAAGTTTATTCCTGAGATAAAGCAGAAGAAGGTTGAGACATACTCCATTGTTGGGGAGTTAAAGAACTCTATGCTGTCGTTGTGTGTGGCGAAACCGCCAGTGGCTATGGTGGTCATGGCGTAGTTAACACTGTCAAACCACCCCATGCCGAGTAGTTTGAAAGACATCTGACAGAGCACGGTGAGTAACAGGAATACTATCCAGATGGACTGTGCTGATGTAGAAAGACGCGGGTGCAACTTTGTCTTTATAGGCCCTGTTGCCTCTGCTGCAAAGACTTTCATTGAGCCTCCTACCAGCGATGGCAATATGGCTATGGTAAAGAACACTATCCCCAATCCGCCAATCCACTGGGTAAAGGAACGCCAGAACAGTATGCCGTGGGGCAAATGCTCCACATCGTCAAGTATGGTAGCACCTGTTGTGGTGAAGCCTGAGATGGTTTCAAAATAAGCATTGGTAAAGTTGGGAATGTAACCTCCTATTATATATGGTAGAGAGCCAAAGAGACTGAAGACGCACCAGACCAGCGTCACGACAAGAAAGGCATCGCGACGGCTGAGATTATTGCCTGCATCACGACCTACGTAGCGGCAGGTGACAGAGGCAATGAGCGTTATTAACACGGAGATTACAAAGGCGAGACTGTCGTCCTCACCGTAACTTACGGAGATAATGAGGCACAGGGTCATGAATATCGCTTCTAAACCAAGAAGCGAACCGAGTACCTTGTATATGAGTTTTGGGTTTAGCATTAGAATAAATTATTAATCATGAGCCCATGGTCATTTGTTATTGGCAGTGCCAAACGGCAAAACTGAGGGTTTAGTTCTTGGCAGAATCCTTGCTGATAGTTCTGCGCTGGACCAAGAACCGTGAAGACATAACCAATAAATCACAACCAACGACCCATAACTAAAGAAAGAGTTTCTCTATTCGTTTCATGTCAGTGTTATGGCAGAACACCATCACTATGTCTCCTGGCTGTATCTGTGTACCTCCCGATATCAGCATACCCTCACCGTTACGCACCAGTCCTCCGAGGGTGATTCCCTTCGGCAATCCCAACTCAAAGATTCGTTTCTTGGTGATACGTGAATCTGGTTGCGCGGTGAACTCCGCCACATCAGCCCTCGCCTGCATAAGGTACCTGACGTTGGAAGCCTTGCCCTCAAGCATCATCTCGTAGATGCGCGAAGCGGCTATGGTCTTCTTGTTGATGATAGTACCTATGTCAAGACTCTCTGCCATGTCCACATAGTCCATGTTCTCAACCACCGCCACCGTTTTACGGACACCGTTTCGCTTGGCAGTGAGGCACGCAAGAATGTTTGTTTCTGAACTCCCTGTGAGCGCAACAAATGCTTGTGTACCACGTATTCCTTCCTCAATAAGCAACGATGTGTCACGTGCATCACCGTTGATGACGTATTGTGACGTGTGGGGAAGTATGTCATTAAGAGTCTCGCAGCGCTGCGGGTCTATCTCGAATATCTTGTATTTCATGTATTCGGGCATGATATGGGCGGTTCGTACCGCCGTCTTACCGCCACCCATTATCATCACGTTGCTCACGTCTGCATATTTTTCCTTACCTACTATGCGACGAACGTGGGGGATACACTTCTGTGTTGTCATGAAATATGCTAAGTCATAGGCTGCCAGAACATCGTTACCGCCGGGTATTATGGTCTCGTTGCCACGCTTGATAGCCACAATATGGTACGGATCATCAGGCCCGCAGAGTTCCTTCAAGGGACGGTTGAGAATCTCACAGGTTTCTCTTAACTTTATACCAAGCATGACAAGGGCACCGCCATGCACGTCCCAACGCTGCCTTACCCATGACATTTTCAGTCCGTTTATTATGTCCTGAGCCGCCAACATCTCCGGATATATCACGGAATCTATCCCCATACGCTGCAGAATGTCGTGGTTTCCCTCGTTGGCATATTCGTATTCCTCCACCTTGGCAACCGTCTGTCGCGCTCCGAGTGACTTGGCAAGGGCGCAGGCGCACATATTGACCTCCTGGTCTTTTGTTACTGCTATGAACAGGTCTGCGTCATCAATGCCTATTGTTCTCAAGGCTTTGATACTGATAGGTGATGCGTTTATGGTAAGCACATCTAAGTCTTGGCTGAGACTGTCGATGGCTTCTTCGTCATCATCAATGATGGTTATGTCCTCATGTGTCCGTGTAAGGAGCGTTGCAAGGTAACTGCCTATTGCGTAAGCCCCGGCGATTATTATCTTCATGATGCCATGTTTTTTATTCTCTTCACCGCCTCTACCACTGCATCAGCGTCTATTTTGACGAGGTGTTGCAACTCTGCTATGGTGCCATGTTCTACGAACTTGTCTGTTGGTAGTCCCAGACGTATCACCTGTGGAGTGAAGTTGTTGTCGGCAAAGTATTCAAGTACGGCTGAGCCTAAGCCGCCGGAACGTGCTCCATCCTCTATGGTTATGACGTGCTTGTACTTTCTTCCCACCTCATTGAGTATGTCTGTGTCAATGGGTTTGAGATACCGCATATCGTAATGTGCTACTGATAGTTGCGGAATCTCTTGCTTCAGCCTGTCAATAGCCTGCGTGACGTTGTTGCCAATGTGGCCTATTGAGAGTATTGCCACATCGTCACCGTCAGACAGTTTCCTGCCTTTGCCTACGGTGATTGCTTCGAGTGGGCATCTCCAGTTGGTCATAACGCCTCGTCCACGGGGGTAACGTATCACCACAGGACCTTGGTTTGGCAGTTGTGCGGTGTACATCATACGGCGCAACTCGTGCTCATTCATCGGGGCACAGATGGTGATATGGGGTATGGGGCGCAATGCCGCCATGTCGAATGTGCCGTGATGCGTTGCTCCATCTTCGCCTACTAAGCCTGCACGGTCAAAGCATAACACTACGCCAAGATGCTGTATTGCGAGGTCATGTATTATATTATCGTATGCGCGCTGGGCGAAAGCACTGTATATGTTGCAGTATGGGGTGAGCCCTTCTTTTGCCATTCCTCCTGAGAAGGTTACCGCATGTCCCTCGGCTATACCCACGTCGAAGGTGCGTTCTGGCATTACTTCCATGAGTTTATTCATGGAACAGCCGGTTGGCATGGCTGGTGTAACGCCTACTATCTTATTGTTTTGCCGTGCAAGTTCCACGAGTGTCTCGCCAAAGACGTCTTGATACTTCGGTGGTTTGTTGCTTCCATTGTCATCACTGAGCCTTTCTCCCGTCTCTGGGTCGAACTTTCCTGGTGCGTGCCATATAGTGGCGGCCTTCTCTGCGGGCTCATATCCTTTTCCTTTCACTGTATGGATATGTAGCAGTTTGGGGCCTTTCATTTCTTTTAGGTGACGTAGTACTCTTACCAGTTCCTTGACATTGTGTCCGTCAAGGGGGCCAAAGTACCTTATATTCATACCTTCAAAGATGTTTTGTTGTGATGACAACGCGGATTTAAGGGCGTTTCCCAGTCTTATAACGAGGTTCTTCCTGTTGTCATCCATCAGCCCGTGACTGTTCATCCAGCGTGCCACGTTGTTACGCCAGCGATTGTATGACTCGTTGGTGTTGAGCGACAGGAGATACTGTTTCATGCCTCCAACGGAGCGGTCGATGGACATATTGTTGTCGTTCAGTATGATTAGCAGGTCGTTAGGGGACGATGATACGTTGTTTAGTCCTTCAAATGCCAATCCTCCTGACATGGAACCGTCTCCTATTACCGCCACCACGTGTCGGTTATGGCTATGGTCTGCCACTGCCATTCCGAGTGCGGCGGATATGCTGTTGGACGCATGTCCGCAGGTGAATGTGTCATATATGCTCTCTTCTGGGCACGGAAAGGGGTGCAGACCGTTCAGTTTGCGGTTGGTGGAGAATACCTCCCGCCTGCCGGTCAGTATCTTGTGACCGTATGCTTGATGGCCTACGTCCCACACAATGCGGTCTTCGGGCGTGTTAAACACATAGTGTAGGGCTACTGTCAGTTCTGTGACACCGAGGCTGGAGGCCAGATGTCCGGGATTGACAGATAGTTCTTTTACTATGTCGTCACGCAGTTCTCCGCAGACGTCTGGCAGTTCTTCCACTGTCAGTTTACGGAGATCTTCTGGGTATTTTATGTTGTTTAAGTATTTGTATTCCACGGAAAAACCCTTAATTAAGATTCAAGGGCGGCAGGCTGTGGTGCCGCCCTTGTTTCTTATCCCTTCACATTACCTACTTTTATGAGGTATTCTGCTATCTGGACGGCATTAAGTGCTGCGCCTTTCTTTATCTGGTCTCCTGAGAGCCAGAAGGTTAATCCGTTGTCATTAGCAAGGTCTTTGCGTACGCGTCCTACGTAAACGTCGTCTTTTCCTGCTGTATATAGTGGCATTGGGTATGGTAGTGTCTCCATAGTTTCTTCTTCTGCCACGGGGTTTGCCTTGTTTCCTACGCGCTTTGGGTCGTCAATGAGTGTCACACCCTGTGCGTTGCGCAGTGCTTCCTGTGCTGCTTCCACAGAGATTGGCTCATCGGTCTCTATCCATACTGCTTCTGAGTGTGCACGGAGTGAGGATATGCGCACGCACATTGCGGAGCAACGTGCATCGGTGTGCATTATCTTACGTGTCTCGTTAAACATCTTCATCTCCTCCTTTGTGTACCCGTTGTCCTGAAATACGTCTATCTGTGGTATCACGTTGTATGCCAGTTGGTAGGCGAATTTGTTTACGGTCGGCTGTTTTCCGTCCACCAGTTCCTTGTACTGTTGCTGCAGTTCTGCCATGGCAGTAGCACCTGCTCCTGATGCTGACTGGTATGATGCAATGTGTATTCTGTTGATGTGTGAGATTTTTTCCAGCGGTTGCAGGCACACCACCATCATTATTGTTGTGCAGTTGGGGTTGGCTATTATGCCGCGAGGACGTGTCAGCGCGTCTTCTGCATTGCACTCCGGCACCACGAGGGGTACATCGTTGTCCATGCGGAACGCACTGGAGTTGTCTATCATCACTGCTCCGTACTTCGTTATGTCGCCGCAGAACTCCTTAGATATTCCTGCGCCAGCACTGGTGAAGGCTATGTCAACACCCTTGAAGTCGTCATTGTGTTGCAGCAGTTTCACTTCATACTCCTTTCCTTTGAAGGTGTATTTCTTGCCAGCAGAACGCTCTGAACCAAACAAAACAAGTTCGTCAACAGGGAAATTTCTCTCGTCAAGCACGCGGAGGAACTCTTGTCCTACAGCACCGCTTGCACCTACAATAGCTACTTTCATTTTCTTTCTTTTTATAGATAAGTTACTTTTTCCTATACTTTTTTGTCTGCAAAATTACAACTTTTTACGCTATTCTTCGAATAATTGAGATTTTTTTTGCAATTTTGCAGTTAAAAACATGGAAAAATGTTACAATACCTCCCTATAACAAACCCTACGATGGTGTTCCTGACGGTGCTCATCATCATTCTCATCGCTCCGATAGTGATGAGCAAACTGCGTATTCCTCACATCATAGGCATGGTGCTTGCCGGTATCGTGATAGGCCAGCACGGCTTCAATATCCTTGAACGCGATTCTTCTTTTGAACTTTTTGGAAGGGTGGGACTGCTCTACATCATGTTTCTTGCGGGGCTAGAGATGGATTTTGCAGGTCTTAAACGCAATTTCCGTAGCGTGGGAATCTTCGGTGTGCTGACGTTTGTCATACCTTTTGTGATGACGTACTTCTGTGCTATTTACATTCTCCACTACACTCATATCGCCTCTGTTCTGCTCAGTTGCATAATGGCGAGTAACACACTGATAGCCTACCCTATCGTTACTCGCTACGGATTGCAGAGACATGACGTGTCAGTGCTCTCCGTCGGAGCGTCCATGCTGTCGCTGCTGATGGCTCTTGTGGTTGTGGCAGCCATCGTGGGCTCATACGGAGGCGACGGAGGAGCGGCGTTCTGGACTATGTTTGTGCTGAAGTTCGCAGGCTGCTGTCTTGCCATTTACTATGTGATACGCACGCTGACACGCCACTTCCTGCGCCGATACAGCGATGCCGTGATGCAGTTTATATTTGTGCTTGCCATGATGTTCCTTAGTGCTTCCGTCTGTGAAGTGGCGGGATTGGAAGGTATTCTCGGTGCGTTCTTCAGCGGACTGATACTCAACCGCTTCATACCTACCATCTCTCCGCTGATGAACCGCATAGAGTTTATCGGCAACGCACTGTTCATTCCCTACTTCCTGATAGGCGTTGGTATGCTCATAAACGTCAGTCTGCTGTCGCAGGGAGGGGGAATACTCTTCACCGTGCTGTGCATCGTCATCGTGGGAACACTCGGCAAGGCCCTCGCTGCCTACGCATCATGCTTCATGCTGCGCCTGCCGTGGCTCAGTGGGCACTTCATGTTCGGACTAACCTCTGCACACGCTGCCGGAGGAATAGCAATAGTGATGATAGGCATGGAGATGACTGACCCCAACGGCAACAACCTAATAGGCGACGATATGCTCAACGGCGTGGTGATAATGATACTCTTCACCTGCGTGATATCCACCTTATTGACTGACGCATCAGCAAAACGCATCATACTGGAAGAGAACAGAAACCCCACAGACATAGAGGCAGGAGACGACGAAAAGATACTCATACCGGTGAAATATCCTGAAACCTGCAACACACTGGTAAACCTTGCCATCATGATGCGCAACCAAAAACTCAACAGGGGCCTTGTGGCTCTCAACGTAGTGTATGACGATGACAACGCCGAGATAAACCAACGCAAAGGCCAGAGACTGCTGGAGGGCGTAGCAACACGAGCCAGTGCCGTAGACGTAAGGGTGCAAACACAGGTGCGTCTGGCAACAAACATAGGCAATGGCATAAAACACGCCTTCCGAGAATATGACTGTTCAGAGATAATCCTCGGCCTGCACAACCACGACAACTCACCCAGAGTATTCTGGGGAGACTTCGCACAGAGCGTGTTCAACGGTCTGTCACGGCAGATTATCATAGCACGATGCACACAACCGTTCAGCACTCTGCGCGCACTACGCGTTGCCGTGCCATCAAGGGCAGAGTACGAGCCCGGCTTCTACCGATGGCTGGAACGCCTATGCCGACTTGCCGGAGGCATTGGCTGCCGCATAGTGTTCAACGGAAGAGCCAACACGCTGGAACTAATAACACAGTTTGTGACAAGCAGGCACACACACGTAAGGGCTGAATACGTGGAGATGCCCAAGTGGAGAGGACTGATAGAACTTGCACACAACACCGACAGAGAGGAGATGCTGGTGGTGGTAACGGCACGACAAGGCACCGTATCATACAAGACAGCACTCGACAGACTGCCTGAAGAACTGACGAAACACTACATGGGAACCAACATAATGATAATCTTCCCCGACCAATACGGGCCTGCCCCCGACGCCATGACATTTGCAACAACACAGCACACGGAGCAGTTGTCAGCCTACCAGATAGTGCTGAACAGCCTAAGACGGCTGATAGGAAAATAATATCAGGAAACAAACAGGTGCCGATTACAAAGTAAACAGGTGCCGATTACAAAGTAAACAGGAGCTGATTGCAAAGTAATCAGCACCCTTTTATAATACCGTCCGGAAATCATTATATTCCAACTGGTTATAAATATCATCCGGAAACTGTTTCGACTGCGGCAATGCCACACGCCACCACATAGCCCATAGTCCACGCCGCCTGCAGGTTAAAACCGCCTGTCACGGCGTCAACATCAGTTACCTCACCGGCAAAATACAGTCCACGATGACACTTCGCCTCCAAAGTGTCAGGACGCAAAGACGCAAGTGACACACCACCACACGTAACAAACTCGTCCTTAAACCTATTTTTACCCGACACACGGTACGTATCG
>JALFNY010000137.1 GCA_022774105.1 Prevotella sp. | reverse complement strand
GGAAACAGCAGCGTATAACCCTGCCTTGTGTGCTCTGCCCGCACCCCGGCGGTGACGTGCCAGCGGCCTGCGGAATACTTGACCATACCGTACAGTGCGCCAATCTGCTCCAAAGCATCATAGTTAAGGGGGTCACCAATGTTGCCATACCTACGTGGTTTCAGACTAATGTCACCATAGTTCTGCCAGTCCTCGTACTGATACTGCGGGTGTGAGGTGCCGGTAGCACTGTCAAAGGTATATTCATTGAAGAAACTTGTACGCTTTTTGTCACGGTACATACCACCAACGGCAATGTTGAAGGCATCCATCTTGTAGGCTATATCCATGTAACCAGCCCAGTCACGGTCACTGTTATGCTCCCAACGACGTGTCGCTGCACCCGTATTCGCTATGTGATTGCCCGTCAAGTTGAACTGACACTGGTCGGGAGTCTCGCTATATGCCTTGCTATAAACGCCTTTCCAGTTCAGGGACAATGCGTTATTGCCAAACAAACGGTGCTCACCCATGAGGGTAGAGTTATATATCCACTGGCTGGTGAACTTCTCTCTGAGGCTTCCGCTCTTATCGTCCGCCACCTCACGCACCTGTGCTTCACTCATGGTCATGTAGCCATTATACCACGATAACTTATGGTTAGTCGCCAGTCGGTAGTCGATTTTCAGGTGACCACCGGCATTTGTCAGCGCAGTGCTGTACGTCCTCTCCTGCGTTCCCTCAATACTGCTGCCGGGAAGGTAATACACCTCACTCTCTTTTCCCCTGTTATAATGCTGGTAACTGGCTGCCATCATAACGCCAAGTCTGCCTGACAGGAATCTGTCACCATACGATAGCGATGCGTTCAGGTCCGGCCGACAGCGGTATTTGTCTATGTTGAGGTTGGAAGTAGTGAAATCTTCCATGCTGACACTGTAATCATCAGGTTTTCCATATGCCTCATACGGTGACTCCCTGCTTATTGATGACGTGGCGAACGTCTTGAAATCCCTGCCAAAATACATGGCGTTAAAGCCAGAAGAGAGGCTCGCCGTTATCTGTCTCACACTGGGAGCGTCCTTCATTACCATGTTCACGGCACCGCCGATGCCGTCTCCTTCCATATCAGCCGTCAGCGACTTGCTCACCTCCAGACGGTCAAGCATCTCGCTGGGAAACATATCTAACGGTACAAAACGGTTCTTATTGTCAGGTGAAGGTATCTTAACACCGTTCACAAGAGTGTAGTTGTAACGCTTATCCATGCCTCTCAGTATGGCGTACTGCCCTTCTCCACTGCTGTTTCTCTCCACTGTCACACCGCTCATGCGTTGTAATACGTTGGCAACCGTCACGTCAGGACTTAGTTCCATGGCCCTTGCGCTCATCACGTTCACCACGTTCATGGCGTTGCGTTCTATCAGTCTGGCTCCCGCCTCAGTCTTCCCGGGGTTGCTGGCAATGACATTCACCTCGTCAAGCAGCACCTCCTCCGAGCGTAAGGCGATGCTCACATCACCGACATCGTCAACGGTTGCCTCGCTGGTCTGATAGCCAAGGCATGAGCAAACAATGGTGCTACGCCCAGCAACAGCACTGATACGGAACGTGCCGTCAAGCCCACTGACCGCCTTTTGCGAAGGATTATCCTTCAGGGTAACAACGGCTCCTATTATCTCCTCGCCCGTATTGGCGTCTTTTATCACTCCATGTATCTCGTTGGCACCTGCTGACAAACACAGCATTGCCATCATAACAACGGCAGAAAACCTGCCTAACATATTCTTATACATTGTCTTCATCATTCAAACAAAGCGTTATCCAATATTCTCTGACCTATACATTCTCTCTTTTTTCGCTGCAAAATTACCCCTGATTCGTTACATATTCGTTACACAGATATTAAGAAAGTGTAACCTTCTCAGTCCTGACAACACTACGCACAACACTCGCCACCGCCGTGAAAAGGCAGAAAAGGGCGCAGGTATTTGTCTGTTTAAGAAAAAAAATGTAACTTTGCAACTACATAACAAACTAACTGTCAACTAACAATCGTAACTTTAACCTGACTGATGAGACCTTTCCTTACACTGATAATCACCCTTATCCTTAGTGCCACCACTGCTCTGTGCGCATCGTCCTACACGCGCAACGGCAGTTTCGTCACCATCAATCCTAATGGCGGAGCGGCTCGTGCGGTGCGCATACAGGTAATGAGCGACAACATACTACGTGTGGAGCAGAGCCCGGAGAGCACCATTCCCACCAAGCGCAAGAGCCTCGTGGTGGTGCCGCAGAGGGCTTATACCGCCTTCACCGTCAGCGAGGACGACAGCCTTGTGTATGTGAAAGCACCGCGAATAGCATGCAGCACCAACAAGACGACGGGCAAGGTGACCGTGACCGACGGCAACGGGAAGGTGCTTCTGCAAGAGAACAGCAAGTCGTTCACACCTTTTCTCAGTACGCAAAGGCTTCTGCCGCCGTCATACAGGCCCTCAGCACCGGGCGAAGTGAACTGGGGCAAGGGGTCAGACCTTAACGTTCTCTCCACAGAAGACCGCAGCGGATACTCCTGGCACGTATCGTTTGACACGCCGGAGGACGAGGCTATCTACGGACTGGGGCAGCATCAGAGCGAGGAGATGAACTACAAAGGCAGGAACGAGGAACTGTTCCAGTACAACACCAAGGTCAGCATACCCTTCGTCATGAGCACTGCGGGCTACGGTCTGCTATGGGACAGTTACAGCCTCGGCCGCTGGGGCAACACCAATGACTACCGCCAACTGGGCGATGTGTTCTCTATATATAATAAGGAGAAAACGAAAGGCACGCTGACAGGCACCTATACCGACAGCAAGGGTAAGCAATTAGTGCGGCAGGAGGACTCGCTGTACTTCGAGAACTCACAAGAGATAGTGAGACTGCCAAAGGGTTTCGCCCTCAATGGCAGCCACGTGACATACGAGGGCTACCTCAGTGCGCCGCAGTCAGAGAGTTACCGCTTCATACTCTACTACGCCGGCTACGTCAAGGTGTATATAGACGGACACCTCGTAGTGCCCGAACGCTGGCGGACAGCATGGAATCCCAACGCCTATAAGTTTGAAGTAGACCTGCTGAAAGGGCGCATGACCCCCATCCGCATAGTGTGGCAGCCCGACGGAGCGGTCAGTTACTGCGGACTGCGCGTTGCCGTTCCGCAGACGGAGGAGCAGCAACGGCGGGTCACACTGTGGGCGGAGATGGACAAAGACATGGACTATTACGTCATTGCCGACACCTGCATGGACGGCATAATAAAGGGTTACAGGCGGCTGACAGGCAAGGCTCAGGTGATGCCTAAGTGGAGTTTAGGCTTCTGGCAGAGCCGTGAGAGATACAAGACGCAGGCTGAGGTGGAGACGACACTGGCCGAGTTCCGCCGCAGGCAGATACCGATAGACGTGATAGTACAGGACTGGAACTACTGGCCTGAGGACCAGTGGGGCAGCCACAGGTTTGACACCACACGCTTCCCAACACCGCAACGTATGTATGACACCATACACCAGCAGGGGGCAAGACTGATGATTTCATGCTGGCCGAAGTTCTATTGCAGCACCGCCAACTACAAAGAACTCGACAGCAACGGCTGGATCTACCAGAGGGCAGTGCGTGACAGCATACGCGACTGGGTAGGACCGGGATACATAGGCTCGTTCTATGACGCGTATTCTGCCGGTGCACGAAAGATGTTCTGGCGGCAGATGGACGAGAACCTGTACTCGAAATACGGCAAAGGAATGGACGCCTGGTGGATGGACGCCTCCGAACCGAACGTCAGGGACTGCACACCCATAGCCTACCGCAAACTGCTTTGCGGCCCTACGGCACTGGGAACAAGCGACGAATACTTCAATGCCTACTCCATAGTCAATGCCGACGCCATATACAACGGGCAACGCTCCGCAGACAAGGACAAGCGCGTATTCCTGCTGACACGCTCCGGTTTCGCCGGAGAACAGCGTTACAGCACCGCCACATGGAGCGGAGACATAGGCACACGGTGGGAAGATATGCGCGCACAGATGACCGCAGGCCTGAACTTCTCCATGTCAGGCGTGCCCTTCTGGGGCATGGACATCGGCGGATTCTGCGTGGAAAACCGCTACGTTCAGGCGCAGAAAACATGGGACAAAAGCGGCATTGAGACCGACGACATGAAGGAATGGCGCGAGTTACAAGCACGCTGGCACCAGTATGGCTGCTTCGTGCCACTGTTCAGAACACACGGACAATGGCCGAAGAGGGAGGCATGGAACATCGCACCCGACACACACGCCGCCTACAAGAGCATCGTTTACTACAACAAACTGCGCTACCGACTGATGCCTTACCTATACTCCATGGCAGGATGGGTACACCTTGACGACTACACCATGCTCCGCGGACTGGCCATGGACTTCCCCAACGACACGCAGGTACACGGCATAAAGGACCAGTGGATGTTCGGACCGTCACTCATGGCCTGCCCCGTAAGCCAGTATAAAGCCCGCAGCCGCGAGGTGTATCTGCCCAAAGGAAAAGGGTGGTACAACCTCTACACAGGGCAACACCACACCGGAGGAAGGACAATACAGGCCGAAGCACCATACGAACGAATACCCGTCTTCGTGCCAGAAGGCGCAATAATACCCTTCGGCCCGGCCATGCAATACAGCGACGAGAAACAACCGCAACTGATAACACTATACATCTATGCCGGCGCTGACGGCAAGTTCCGCCTATATGAAGACGAAGGAACAAACTACAACTACGAAAAAGGCAAATACACCACCATCGACTTCGCCTACGACAACGCCTCACGAACGCTGACCATCACCAACCGCAAAGGCTCGTTCAAGGGAATGTTAGAGGCAAGGCAGTTCAACATAGTGCTGAAAGACAAGACCAGCAAAACCACCAAAGACCTCGACCCAGACAGTCAGAAAGGCACAGTGGTAGAATACAAAGGCAAAGCCATGACAGTAAAACTATAGCCTCGCTTTACAACACATCACTGAACACACCCGTAAAAAGGCACAAATCACATCGTGACAAGCACCTGATTACAACGCTATCAAGTACCGATAACGCGGCAAACAGGTGCCGATTGCAAAAACAATACAATTCCGAATTATAACACAAAAAACTATAAACCTTATGAGAAGACTACTAACCTTGGCCCTATGCGCCTTCATTGCCTCAGCGACAACAACCGTACGGGCACAGCGGATACAGCAGAAGTTAGGACGCGGAGTGGTAGCCGTCAAGAACGGCAGCAGCGTATTCGTGTCATGGCGCAAACTGGCGCAAGAGCCAGAGGACGTGCAATACAACGTGTATGCAAGGCAGGGAGGAGGCAGTTACGCAAAGATAAATGCGGAACCACTGACCGTCACCAACCTCACGACCACGACAAGCAAGATTCCGACAGGCTCAGACATTGCGGTGGCACTTGTGACTAACGGCGTAGAACAGCCGCTGAGCCAGCCTTATGCCTTCAAGGACATGACCTACCGCAGTTGTTTTCTCAACATAACCTACCAGGGCGGACCACTGGAGAACGCCGGCTACAAGACGAAGTTCATCTGGCCCGCTGACCTTACCGGCAACGGAGAGTACGACTACGTAGTGGATCGTCTGTCACTGAACGGCGGCAACCACATGGTGGAAGCATACACCAACAGGGGAGAATGGCTGTGGACCATCGACATGGGACCAAACGTCAACATCTCAAACGGTCACAACGACATGGTGCTTGCATACGACATGGACTGCGACGGCAAGGCGGAAGTGGTGATGAAGACCAGCGACGGCACACGCTTCTGGAACAAGACAGCAGGCACATGGGGCAAATACGCCTTCGGAAAAGATACCGGTGACACCGACGGCGACGGCATAACAGACTACAACGCCAACACCTCACGCAACCCACCGTCATACATGACCTGCGTAAACGGACTGACAGGCGAGGAGATGGCGACCGTGGAGTTCAACTATCCCGGCGATGGCACAGACCAATACACACGCGACAACCGCGCCGACTATATGGGTGACGGATACAACCAACTCGACGGACACATGGGAGTAGCATACCTCGACGGCGTACACCCGTCCGTAGTGATGGAATATATGGACCGCACCACAGACAAGACACACCATTACTACGTCACAGCATGGGGCTTTGACTTCAGCGGAGGGAAGGCCGGCAAGTGGCAGGAGAAATTCACATGGAGCAGAAACGACAAGACACCATGGCCAGCGGAGTTCCACCACATACGCATAGGAGATGTAGATTTTGACGGAAAAGACGAGATGCTGGAAGGAGGATTCACCGTTGACAATGACGGAACCATGCTTTTCAGCGCAGGCATCAGCCACGGCGACCGCTTCCGTGTGGGTGACATAGACCCCGAAAGACCTGGCCTGGAGACATTCGCCATACAGCAATACGCAAGCGACCTGCTTGGACAACTGATATATGACGCCGCAAACGGAGAGCCGATAAAGAAATTCTACCTCGCCGCAAACGGTGACGTAGGACGCGGAGAGTGCATGGATGTTGACAGAAACCACAAGGGTTACGAGTTCTGGAGCACCATGGGCAACCTCTATGACTGCAAGGGTAACATCATAGCAGAAGGCGAACAGCAGTTCCCGGCAGAAGGAGTATGGTGGGACGGAGAACCTGACAGGCAGAGCCTCTCGGTCAGTGACGGAAACGGACAGAACTGTTTCATACAGAAATTCAACGTTGGCAGGCAGATAGAATTTTCCCGTCTGTCAGGTTGGACAGCCCAGAGTTATTACGCAGGACGCCCCAACTTCTTCGGAGACATAATGGGTGACTGGCGTGAAGAGATTATACTCAACAAGATGGAGAACGGCGTCAACACCGGATTCTACGGCTATACCACTGACTATGCCTCCGACATCTCCATGTATTGCCTGCAAGAAGACCCTAACTACCGTATGCAATGCACCACCAGAGGGTACTATCAGAGCCCCTTCCCAAGTTTCTATCTCGGCTTCGATATGCCGCTACCGCCGCTGCCACCGTCAATGTCAGCAGACTTAGTATGGCAGAACGGAACGGAATGGGGTGCCGGCAAGGACGGCTTTACAACCATGGACCGCGCCACACCGTCACAATATACCGACGGGAAAAGCGTCATATTCAGCGTAGATGGCAACGACTCACAGCCGATAACAGTGTCAGGCGCAGTGTCACCAGCAGCATTATACATAATGTCCCCTAAGGGAAAACACTACAAGTTCAACGGTAACGGCTCGCTGGCAGGCACCACGGACCTGTGGAAGTCAATGGCAGGAGAGGCGACTGTCAACATACCTCTGGCACATACGGGCAGAACAATAATCTCAGAAGGCACACTGACAGTGAACAATACCATTGCGGGAACACTCGACATACGTGCCCGCGGCACCATAGCAGGCAACCCGACAGTAAACGGAAACGTGCTGTTTGAAGGAGCATTGAATTATGAAGGCTGCCGGATGAAGCCCGGAACGGAAGAGGAGAGGTTCGGAGTGATGACATTCAACAAGGGCCTCACGATAGACAAGACAGTATATTACGAGGCAGACCTGCTGACAGAAGGCGGGAAAGGGAACGACCTGATACAGGTAAACGGTGACTTTAACGTAACGGGCAACATGATTCTCAACATCAAACACACCGAGGAGAGATGCTCACCGGGTGAATATGCCCTCATAAAATGGACCGGTGCGTTCAACGGTTCCACCGGGAACTTCAACTTAGAAGGGCTTGCCGGACATTACGCCACACTGAAAGTGGAGAACAACGCACTTGTACTCGTAATCAACTCACAGCGTGCTGCCACCGACAACGTTTACTGGACAGGAGCGGAAAGCGGCCAGTGGAATTATGAAACAGAGAACTTTGAGGTTGACAACACACCGACAACATTCGTGGCAGGAGACGGTATAGTATTCGGAGACAAGGCTGTCAATACCGCAATCGTGACGGACGAGGCATTTGAAGTGAAGGACATCACATTCCAAAACAACACAAAGGCCTACGAAATCAGCGGCAAAGGAGGATTCTCCGGAGCCACCGGGCTGACAAAGAACGGTGCTGGCACACTGACAATCAACAATGGAGGCCATTCATTCAGCGGGCCCTTCATCGTGAACGAGGGCACTGTCACCGTGGCAGAACTTGCCGATGCAGGGTGTCCAAGTTCCATAGGAGCGGCAGCAGCAGCGGCAGAGAACCTTCAACTCGGCAAATGTACGTTCGCCGTTAACAACGCTAACACCGGAACAACACGCGGTGTTACACTCAACGACACAGTGAACGTGAACATCATAAAAGGCACAACAGCCTTCAAGGGCATAGTGACCGGCACGGGAACACTGTGCAAAACCGGTGCAGGACAACTGAACCTAACATACCCCGGCGTAAATCCCTACACCGAAACAATACTTGAAAACGGCACAATGGCGCAGAGCCACTACGCCTCCACATTCGGAAAGAGCGGCAGCAAGATAACCGTCAAGAACGGAACACTGCTGATGTTTGACAACAACTCCCTCTCCGAAGTCCCATCATTCAACCACAATGTAACCATACCAGGAAACTGCAAACTGACGTTTGTGATGGGAAGCCGCTGCAATGTCAACGGTTCCTTCAGCGGAGAAGGCACCGTTAACCTCAACGTCAAGTATGTCCGCGGCGATATGCGCGCCGACTGGAGCGGCTTTACCGGTACCCTCAACATCAGCGGCGACGACTTCCGCCTCAACCAAAACACGGACATGAGCAACGCAACCGTGACACTTGGCACCCTGAACAGCATGACACACGTCAAGGCAGGAAGCGGTACCGCCGGCAGTTACACCTCAAAATTCGGTTCACTTGCCACCACCTCCACCACGGTGGGACTGTATAACGGCACATATAAAGTGGGCTATAACAACGCCAGCACCACCTTTGCAGGCAAGATTTCTGCACAACTACACAAATACGGCACAGGAACACTGACGCTGACAGGAACGGATAACAGTGGCGCCACCTTATATATATATGAAGGAACGGTATCACTCAACAATACCGTAAGTGCCGGAGTGGCGGCAGGCGACGTCGTTGTGCAGAACGGAGGCACGCTGCGCGGAAAAGGGTCATGCACAAACATCACCGTGAACAACGGCGGAACACTCGCCACATACACCTCAGACCTGCTGACAGGAACACTGACCACCACCGGCAACCTGACCGTTAACAGTGGCGGAACGATAACAGTAAAAATCTCCACCAGATCAGACAAATACGCCATAGGCGGCAAGGCAGCCTTCAACGGCGAGGGAAATACTCTGCGAATAATAGTGAAGAACAAGAACAGGACATGGAAAGAAGGCGAGGAATTCAACGTAATAAGTGCCACAAACGGCATCAGCGGAACGCTGACACTGACAGGTGACGAACCGGGTGAGGGCTTTGAATGGGACGACAGCGACCTATGCACCACGGGCATACTACGCGTAAAACTCGCCACAGGCATAAAGGCAGTAAACGCAAACGTAGCCATGGTAAGTCCACGCATAGTTGAAAACGTGCTGAACGTAAACCTCTCAAGCACCTGTAACGGCACGGCAGACATACAGATAACAGGCCCTGACGGTGCGACAAAATACTCCAGCACCCTTGATGCCACCATTCCACACACCATAAACATGGAAGGTTGGGCAAAGGGTGTATATCTTGTGCGCCTCAGCAACAACGGCGAGACAACCGTGGTGAAGGTCATCAAGAAATAGCAGCAAAGCCTGCTGTCCCACGACAAGTTGCAGACTACAACGCACTCAGGTGCTGATGGCACTGCAGCCTGCCTCCCTCGCCTTTCAAACGATAACCTGCATGGATGAACAATAAAACCACCAAACCGCTCGGCTCTGCCGCTTTGCTTGCAAAGAACCCAACCCCCAAACAACTAAAAACAATGAAAAAACTCCTCACAACCCTATGTCTCGGCATCGCGATGACGACCTCCGCACAGACATACCTCGACCCCAACGCACCGATAGAAGACCGTGTGAAAGACGCACTGTCACGCATGACACTGCACGAAAAAGTAGCAATACTACACGCACAGAGCAAATTCTCCTCAGCAGGAGTACCACGTCTGGGCATAAGACAGTTGAACTACTCCGACGGTCCGCACGGTGCACGCGAGGAAATAGACTGGAACTCATGGAACCCCGCCCACTGGACCAACGACAGTTGCGTGGCTTTCCCCACCCTCACCTGCCTCGCCTCCACGTGGAACAGGGAACTGAGCGCACTCTACGGCAACGCCGTCAGCGAGGAATTTGCCTTCAGAGGCAAGGACGTGATGTTAGGACCAGGAGTGAACATTGCCAGAGTACCACTGAACGGAAGAGCCTTCGAATACATGGGCGAGGACCCATACCTCGCCGGTGAGATGGCAGTGCCATACATAAAAGCAGCACAGAAAAACGGAATAGCAACCTGTCCGAAACACTTCTTCCTCAACAATCAGGAGAAAGACCGCTGGACGGTGAACGTAAACGTAAGCGAACGCGCCGTGGAGGAAATCTATCTGCCCGCCTTCAAGAAAGCAATCAAAGAAGGAGGAGCATGGACCATCATGGGCTCTTACAACAAATGGCTTGGCAGATGGTGCTGCGAGAACGACAGTTCACTAAACGGCATACTGAAAAAAAGGTGGGGATTTGACGGTGCAGTGGTAAGTGACTGGGGAGGAACACACCACACCGACCTCGCAGCATGGGGAGGACTGGACATAGAAATGGGCACCAACACCAACGGAAAAACCATTGACAAGTCGCTGGGTTACAACACCTACTACCTCGCTGACCCGTTCGAGAAGATGGTAAGAGAAGGGAAAATACCCATGAGCGTACTCGATGACAAGGCGTCAAGAGTGCTGAGGACAATATTCCGCACAGCAATGAACCCCAAGAAAGTAATAGGAAACATGACCTCAGAAGCACACTATGACGTATGCCAGAAGGTAGGCGAAGAAGGAATAGTACTGCTAAAAAACCAGAAAAACATACTCCCCATAGAACCAGGACAATATAAGAGAATACTGGTTGTAGGCGATAACGCCACAAGAAGCATGAGTTACGGCGGCGGTTCGTCAGAACTAAAAACAAAATTCGACATCTCACCACTGCAAGGACTACGTGAATTATACGGTGATGCCATAGACTACGCACAGGGTTACTATGCCGGCAAGGCCATGTATGGCAAAGTTGAGAAACTAAACACAGACTCACTGCTACGCCTAAAGAACGAAGCAATAGAGAAAGCAAAGCAGGCCGACCTCATAATCTATATCGGAGGAATGAACAAAAACCACCGTCAGGACTGCGAAGACGGTGATCGCGAGAACTATAACCTTAGTTACGGACAGAACGAACTCATAGCAGAACTGGCCAAAATACAGAAGAACATCGTGGTAGTAACCTTCGCCGGCAACGCCTTCGCCACACCATGGATAGACAAGGTGCAGGCACTGGTGCAGTGCTGGTACCTCGGAAGCATGAGCGGCACAACACTCGCCAACGTAATAAGCGGCAAAGTAAACCCCAGCGGCAAACTGCCCATAACCTTTGCAAAGCGACAAGAGGACTACCCCTGCTTCCAATACGGAGAAGAAGGATACCCGGGAGTAAACAGGCAAGTACACTACAAAGAAGGAATATACGTGGGCTACCGCCACTTCGACACAAAAAAAGTACAGCCACAGTTCCCCTTCGGCTACGGACTAAGTTACACAACCTTCAAATACGGCAAGCCAACACTATCATCACGCTATATGTATGACGAAGGAACAATAACCATCAGCGTGCCAGTAACAAACACCGGAAAACGCGAAGGCAAAGAAACCGTGCAACTATACATAGCCGACGAGCAGTGCAGCGTGGACCGCCCAGCAAAAGAACTCAAAGGATTCACAAAACTGACACTCGCTCCCGGCGAGACAAAAACCGCCACAATGGAGATAAACGTTGACGACCTGAAATACTACAACGAGGCAACACACCGCTGGCAAGTAGAGCCCGGACGCTTCAAAGCAATAATAGGCGCAAGCGTAACAGACGTGCGCGGAGTAGCAGAATTTGAGTATCCAGCAAAGTAACAGCACTTTTTCATCACACCACTGTTGCATTTTCAAAATATTTTTAGTAACTTTGCAACTCACAATAACAACATAAACGACACACATTATATAATAAAAAAAGATGAAACCGACAATCACTAACGACATCATCTACATCGGTCAGGACGATGCGGAACTACGCCTCTTCGAATCACAATACGTGGTTCCAGAAGGAATGTGCTACAACTCATACCTCATCAAGGACGAGAAAATCGCCGTGATGGACACCTCTGACAACCGTACCCTTGAAGCATGGAAGAACGATCTGCAGGCAGCCCTCGAAGGAAGGACACCAGACTATCTCGTAATACACCACATGGAGCCCGACCATGCCAGTGGTATTGCAGAAGCAGCACAGATGTATCCCGACATGAAGATAGTGTGCTCAGCAAAAGCAGCACAGATGATACCACTGTTCTTTCCTAACAACGACCTCTCCGAAAGAGTAGTGACCATGAAGGAAAACGATACCCTCACACTCGGAAAACACACTCTGACGTTCCTCATGGCACCAATGGTACACTGGCCAGAAGTAATGGTATCATACGACAGCACGGACAAAGTACTGTTCTCAGCAGACGGATTCGGTAAGTTCGGAGTAATAGATGCCGACCCAGACGACTGGGCCTGCGAGGCACGCAGATACTACTTCAACATCTGCGGAAAGTACGGTGCACCAGTAAAGACACTGCTAAAGAAAGCCTCCGCGCTCGAGATAGAACAGATACTGCCACTACATGGCCCGATACTAAAAGGCGAAGCACTTGCCGAAGCACTGCGACTATACACCATCTGGAGCAGTTATGGCGTAGAAAGCGAGGGAATATTCGTTGCCTATGCATCAATACACGGCTGCACAAAGCAGGCAGTAGAGAAACTGGTTGACATACTAAAAGAGAAAGGATGCAAGAAAGTAGCAGTGACAGACCTTAGCCGTGACGACCAGGCAGAGGCCATAGAAGACGCCTTCAAGTACGGAAAGATAGTGCTGGCAGCATCAAGTTACGACGCAGGACTGTTCCCACCGATGTATGACTTCTTACACCACCTGCAGTCAAAAGCATGGCAAAACCGTGAGGTAGCACTCATAGAGAATGGCTCATGGGCACCGTCAGCAGGACGAGTAATGACAGAAATGCTCTGCGAGATGAAGGATATAAACATCAAAGGAGAACTGGTAACACTGCGAGGACGCATGAAAGACAGCGACATACCAGCCCTCGAAAAACTCGC
>JALFNY010000183.1 GCA_022774105.1 Prevotella sp. | reverse complement strand
GCTTGGTAGTGTTCTACATCAAGACGGGCTTTGCTTGTACGGTAGTTGATTATAAAGTTTTGCAGGTGTTGGCGCACGGAGTCAGCAAGTGTAGCACTTATTACTCTGTCTTGATCCTGTACGGTTAAGGTGATGACGTTTGTCTTTTTGTCAACAGAGCAAGTTATATGTTTTTTTACATTTTCAACTATTTCGTAGTTATACTCTGACAACATGAAAGGATTAAGTTTACTGTTTTTGTCTTGTTCTGATGTCTTATCCGATACAAATATTTTCTTTATAGATCTTCTCAGTTTTAAAAAAGGTTCTGTCAACCAGTTTTTCTTCTGGTGTTTGGTCAAATAAGTGTAATAGTCAGTGTTTATTTCGCCATCTTCTGTCTTTACTCTTACATCCAGCAGTTTGATAATAAATTCGTTTGATTCCATAAGTTCCGGATACAGCAAAGGGTATATGGCATCAGAACCGGCATCACCGATATTGAAACCGAAACTGGATGCAATAGAAGATAGTCCACCTGCAAGATTTTCGCTTACGGTCTCCGGAGCAAGTGCTACACTACTCTTGTAATAGCGTGGTTGTGGCAACACCCAGATACATGACAATATGAACACTGTTGGCCATACGTAGAAGAACGTTTTGCGTTTTTTCAAAAGCGTCTTGAATATTTTGCCAAGGTCTATTATTTCTTTCTTGTCTTCTGTCATTGTGCTGATGGTTTTATTGCTTTGCCACCTCTTCCATTATCATTAGGCATAGTGTGAAGAGTGGAAAGTATATGTTTGCAGAATGTTTGCAGTAATTAGTCCCTTCTGAATATATCGCGTGTATATACTTTCTCCGCCACGTCATCAAGTATGGTGTCATAACGATTGGCTATGATGGCATTGCTACGCTTTTTGAACTCCGCTATGTTATTTACAACCTTGGAACCGAAGAAGGTAGTGCCGTCTTCAAGTGTTGGCTCATATATTATGACTGTTGCACCCTTTGCTTTTATTCTTTTCATTATGCCTTGTATGGCTGACTGACGGAAGTTGTCGGAGTTTGATTTCATCGTCAGTCGGTACACTCCTATTATCGGGCTGGACGTACTCTCTGTATCACCGTACTGGTTATTAGAGGTGTAGGCATAGTAACCTGCTTTCTTTAACACGGCATCTGCTATGTAATCCTTGCGTGTGCGGTTTGATTCAACTATGGCTGACATCATGTTCTGTGGTACGTCACGGTAGTTTGCCAACAACTGCTTTGTGTCTTTTGGCAGGCAGTAGCCACCGTAACCAAAAGAGGGGTTGTTGTAGTGTGTTCCTATTCTTGGGTCCAGTCCAACGCCTTGTATTATAGCCTGTGTGTCAAGGCCTTTTACTTCGGCGTATGTATCCAGTTCGTTGAAATATGATACGCGCAGGGCGAGGTATGTGTTGGCAAACAGTTTCACTGCCTCTGCCTCCTTCATACCCATGAACAGGACGTCGATATTGTCCTTTATGGCTCCTTCTTGCAGCAATGCAGCAAAGGTGTGTGCAGCGTCTTCAAGGTGGTTGCCGGCTATGGCTTTTATCGCCTCATTCTCCTCGCTATATTCGTTGTCGTTTATCAACTTAGGGCAACCCACTATGATGCGTGACGGGTAGAGGTTGTCATATAGTGCCTTGCTCTCGCGCAGGAACTCTGGAGAGAACAGCAGGCGTAGTTTCTGTGACGCATCTTTTCCTTCCGCCTTGAACCTCTGTGCATATTTTACGTATAGCGAGCGTGTATAGCCTACTGGGATAGTTGATTTGATAACCATTGTGGCTTTTGAGTCCGTGCTAAGCACAAGGTCTATCACGTCTTCTATGTGGTGTGTGTCAAAGTAGTTGGTTACAGGGTCGTAATTTGTTGGTGCTGCTATTATCACGAAGTCTGCATCCTTGTATGCTGCTGCACCATCGAGGGTTGCAGTGAGGTTAAGTTCTTTTTCAGCAAAGAACTTCTCTATGTACTCGTCCTGAATAGGAGAGATACGCTTGTTTATCTTCTCTACCTTTTCTGGTATTACGTCAACAGCTGTCACTTCGTGATGCTGTGCCAAGAGTGTGGCCATACTCAGACCTACATATCCTGTTCCTGCTACTGCTATTTTCATTGTTCTTGGGTAGTTGTTAAGTGGTTTAATCTTTACTGTCCGTAAAACGGTATAATGTCAAGTTATAGGTGGAAGGCCTTGAACTTTGTGGTTGATGTCTCTCGTGTGCAGAGATACGCTTAACCTGTCGTTGTGCGTCTTTCTGCTTGTTGCCTATGACCTCCTGCCTATAATCTCCGTTCGCCATTATTTAATCAAGTTGGCTATTGTTGCTATCATTGTCGCTATTGAGGCTGTTGATGTTCCTATTGCGAGCCACTGTGACAACTGTGCGGCATCGGTCTTAGGCTTTGTAGGGACTATGATTTCTGAGCCTGGTGTAGGTTTGTCTCCCTTACCCATCTGGTTTACCGTGCCGTTCATGTGTACAATGTATGTATGGCTCTTCTTTGCACGCTGTCCGAATCCGCCGGCTTTGTTGATGTAGTATTTTGCTTTCGCACCTTTTTTGTATGCCACGGTGTTGGGGTACAGCACCTCGCCGCTTATCTTTACCGTGTTGGTATATTCTGGTACGATGATGCGGTCGCCTTCACGTAGTACAAGGTCTTCGTCGCCTCCTGGTGTTGCCAGCGCCTTGTCAAGTTGTATGCCCACATAATACTTGTCGCCAAGATCCAGTTTTCGTGTGTTGATGGAGTCTTTCTCGTCTGCTTTGCTTTGTGCCATCTTCAATACCTGCTGCATCCTTATACGTTCCTCATCAGTTATTTTACGTTCAAGTCTTGCGCCTTTCACGTAGGCTGTAAGGTTAGTTCCGCCTGCTGCTTTGATCACGTCAGAGAGACGTGTCTCACGCTTCGTCAGTGTGTAGTCACCGGGGAAGTTTACTTCTCCATCCACCGTTACGTTCTGCTGTGTCCTGTATCCGGGGCTACGTCTTACATATACCTCGTCAAATGGTTGTAGTATGAAGCCTTGTTCGCCGTCAACCACAAATCCGTCCTTTAAGGCGAAACTGTATGTCTTGGCTATCAGCGAGTCTGTTGTGGTGGCCTTGGCGTCATATATGCGACGTGATACATCTACCTTCACCGTTGATGCTGTTTCTTTCAGGCCTCCGGCTTGTAATACGAAGTCCTCCAAGGTCTCGTTGTCCGCATAGCGGTATATGCCAGGGTACTGCACCTCACCGTGTATTGTTATGGTGCGATCGGTCTGGTGCTCTGTCTTTGTGGGAATGAATAACACGTCTTCGTTCTGTAAAGCCATGTCGGGTGTAGTGCCTTTCAGTATGCCTTCTACGTCAACGCTTATTACTTTCAATGTACGGTCAGCGTTCATGCGGTGCATTACACCACGTGCGGTGAAGGCATCCTCGGTGACTCCGTCACACTGTTCCAGCAGTCCGCGTACTGTTGTTATCTCTCCTCCAAGTTGGTACATTCCTGGGCGGAATACTGCACCCTTCACTTCTACCATGTTTTCATAACGGTCAAGAATGGAATCTACGCTAACTTCATCGCCATCAGTCACTTTGAAGGAACTTATATCAAACTCGTTGACGTTGAAAACGGAGCGTTTCGCACCGTTATTACGTATTATCCGTATGCTCTTGGTATAGGCATCACTCTCATATCCGCCGGCATATTTCAGCAGGGTGCCTACGCTCTCGTTCTTCTTCATCTCGTAGTACATAGGGCGTTTTACTTTGCCCGATATGTTGACCATGCTGTCGTATGGCCCTACTACTATCACATCGTTGTCTGCCAGACGCACGTTGCCTTTTAGTTTGCCGTTGAGGATATAGTCATATACGTCCACCACGGTCACCAGTCTGCCGCCCCTATATACTTTTATGTTACGCAGTGTTCCTATCTCGCTTATGCCACCGGCCATATATAGTGCATGAAACACACTTGCGAAGGCTGACAGCGTGAATGTTCCGGGAGTCTTGACCTCACCCATCACGTTCACTGTTATGGTGCGTGTCTGTCCTAATGACATCTTTATGCTGCTGCTGCTGTATCGGCTGCCGAGGGTTGAGCGTAGTCGTGCGTTGGCCTGTTCTACTGTCAGTCCGCTAATGTTTATAGGTCCATATCCCTCTATCGTGATGTCACCATCGGGGCTTACGGTATATACCTCTGATTTTTGTGATGCGCCATAGATGTCAACCTTTACGTTATCGCCAGGTCCTACCACGTAGTTACGCGGTGTGGCGATGTTCATTGCGGGCTCAAACGTCAGTTCGGTATTGTTGAAGATATCTCGCCCGAAAACTCTGCTTCCTTTATACAGTGCCTCTTCTGGTTGTATCTGGTTGGGGTAGAGACTTGTTGTCTCGTCCGTCATTGCGGTCTCCTCCGTCTCCAACTCGGTTCCTTCCTTGCTCGTGTCCCTGCCTGTGCTTCTCGTATCACGCAGCCTTTGGTGTTGCTTCTCGTTGTTGGTGCGCATAATCTTGTCGGCCTTGTCAACCGCTTCGTCGGCCAATGCTCCCGCACCCTGCGTCTTTATCTGCTTCTCATATTTCTGCCTTACCCTGCGTATTTGGTTGATGTCCACACCTTTCTTCATCAGTTTTGTCACAATTTGTCCCTGTGAAGTCCCTGCATTATGTTCTGTCAATACAAACTGCATGACCTGTTCGTCGGTCATTGGTGAACTTTGCGCCATAGACGCGGGCAACATTGTAAAGAGAGTAAAGGTTAGGATAAGTATTTTTCTCATGTCTTTATTTTAATTGGTAAATGCTTTTTTTAGATTGTTTTTCTTAGTATAACGTGTTTTTATTGATAATATTGTATTTTTGTTAAGAATAAAAAGCCTACGGGAATAACATAAAGCAGCGTGAATGACGTTGCCGCCACCGTATGCAAACTGCGCCGTAAGGACGTGAGAGGGTGTGTCAAAATAGGCACATCCTCTTTATTCCTTTTTTGCATTAAGGCTTTCCTATAGATATTTTGTTATGCGGCAATTTTCATGATTTCCGTTTTGTAATGCCTCTGTAAGTCCCCAATAAGCATATATGAGGGC
>JALFNY010000175.1 GCA_022774105.1 Prevotella sp. | reverse complement strand
GACACAAGAAAGCACCTTGTCTTAGAGGCTGTACACCCCTCTCCCCTCTCTGCCAACCGCGGAGGGTGGTTTGGTAACCACCATTTCTCACGCTGCAACGCATGGTTAAAGGAGATGGGAATGGATGAAATAGAGTGGTGAAGGTGGAAGGTTAGGAGGTCAATATACATTCATCATATTATAATCAGCACCTAATTACAATATAATCAGCACCTAATTATAATACAATCAGCACCTGATTGCAGGGTAATCAGGTGCTGATAAAAAAACTTACAGATATTGTTTATAATAAGGATAATATTATCTGAGGTTATCGGGCAATTCTTTTGCTACTTCACATAATGCCTGATACCACTGTTCTCCGAAGCGGCTGATGAGAGGTTCACGCAGGAATTTATATATGGGCAGGTTCATCTCCTTTCCCTTCCTGACTGCATCCCGACACACATCCCATCGATTATATGTCAGAGCCGTCATGCCATTCTTCAACGTCTTTACCCTTATCGGGTACAATGCGCATGATATTGGTTTGCACCAACTGGTCTTTCCCTTACGATAAGCACGCTCGTAAGCACACAGACAGCAGTTTTTTACGATTCCATCGGGGGTTTCAAGGTCTTGATAGCAGGTAAAAACACAGTCTTTTCCGTTGACAATAGAGGTGACGAGGTCACCTTCCGAGTCGGTATATGCCACGCCATGAGCGTCTATTACACTTTGTGCGGAAGCGGAGAGGTCACCCCATACCACATCGAGATTGTCCTCAATTTTCACCATTTCATCGAGGGTGACAGGGGCACCCGCATCTCCCTCTATGCAGCAACGGCCCTTGCATTTAGTGAGGTCGCAGCAAAAACATTCGGTAATGATGTCGAGTGAGACCAGTTTGTCTTCTATTTCTATTATCATCTTCGTACAAATTAGTTGGGAATTTATGTGGCTGTTTGTTGTTGCACACAGTGGTGTGTGCAACGGTTCTTACCTTTCTGAATGACAAACATGGGGTGGGATGACATGAAAGCGGCAACTGTCACACCATTAAGCGTCCTTGCCTATAACGTAAATAATTGCTGAACGCTGGCGGAACTGCCGTAATCCTCGATGAAATGGGGCTTTTTTGAGGCTACAATGGCTACATCTCCAGCCCATTGCGATAGTCTGACGGGCTTACACCGACATTGTCCTTGAAGTATTTTCCGAAGAAGGACTGTGTCGGAAAGTTCAACTCTGTCGCTATTTCACTGATGCGTTTATTGGTGTGTCGCAACTGGTTTCTTATCTCTGTGGTAACGAATTTGTCTATCCACTCGTTTGGTGAGCGACGGCTGACGGCAGAGATTGCCTCACAGAGGTATTTTGGCGACAGGTCCATCTGTGCTGCATACCACTGCACTTGCCGCTGTTTCTTGTAGTTTTTTTCTACAAGTTGTATGTATTGTACGAATATCCGCTCGGCTCTTGACTGCTTATCCTCTGTCTCTCTGCACTGCACCACCCTCTCAAAGGCTTCTCGCACCTCGAAAATCATGGTGAGAATGAGCAGTCGCACCACCTCAAGACTGTACTTGTGGTGTGGTGTTTTGATGTTTCTCAGTATCTGTTGCTGGTATGTTTGCAGCGTGTCAAGTTCACTGTCTGTTACTTCAAACATGGGATGGTTATGCGTAAGGAGGAAGAGATCACTCATGTTCTGAATGTCTTTAAGTATCTCCTGAAGCATTTTGTATGACACAAAAAAGCCGATTCCATCGAAGTCTGGACTGTAATTGATGTTGTCAACAACGGATTCGTCCGTTACCAGCATCACGTTGTTTCTGCTTATGACACGCTTCTTGCCATTGACCGTCAGCGAAACCACCCCGTCTGTGCACACGCCCATGAACATACACAGTGACAACCGGTATGCGGTAGTCAGTTCCGGCAGTGCCCTCAGCGTCTCTACCAGAACCACGTCATGTGCTATGTGCGGCATATCGTACTGTCGTACGAGCCGTTCCATGGTGATGGCTTTGATATCCTTGATTCTCATTGTGTATGGGGTAGCGTGTGTACGTTGTGCTTACGCATCGATGTTGGCGTACGTAGCGTTTTCTTCTATGAACTGTCTTCTGGGCTCAACGTCATCTCCCATGAGCATGGAGAATATCTCATCAGCGTCTGCGGCGTTCTGTATCGTGACTTGTTTAAGTAGTCTTGTGGCAGGGTTCATGGTGGTATCCCACAGTTGCTCGGGGTTCATTTCACCAAGACCTTTATATCTTTGTGTGTGTATTGCCTCTGGATCGCCGTTGCCATACTTCTCGATAAAGTTGAGTCTCTGCTGTTCTGTGTAGCAGTATTCTTTTACTTTGTTCTTGTATGAGCACTGATACAGTGGTGGTGTGGCGATATACAGGTGGCCTTCCTGTATTACTTTCGGCATAAAGCGATAGAAGAGTGTCATGATTAGCGTGTCGATGTGTGAGCCATCGACATCGGCATCGGTCATGATTATTATCTTGTCGTACCTCAGTTTGTCAATGTTCGCGTCTTTTGCGTCCTCACCATCTACTCCGAAGCGCACTCCTATGCTTTGTATTATGTTCATCACGGATTCTGCTTCGAACACTCTGTGCCACTGGACTTTCTCTACATTGAGTATTTTTCCGCGCAAAGGGAGAATGGCTTGTGAGTAACGGTCGCGGCCTTGTTTTGCTGATCCTCCTGCGGAGTCTCCCTCGACAAGGAATATTTCTGAGGTTTTTGGGTCCTTATTGGAGCAGTCTGCGAGTTTACCTGGCAGTCCTCCTCCTGTCATGACGTTCTTGCGCTGCACGCTTTCTCTTGCTTTTCGTGCTGCTATGCGTGCTGTGGCGGCGAGTACTACCTTCTCACATATTGTGTGTGCTTCCTTCGGGTGTTCTTCGAGGTATGCGCTCATTGCTTCGCCAACGGCCTGTTGCACGGCTCCGCTGACCTCGCTGTTGCCGAGTTTGGTCTTGGTCTGACCCTCAAATTGTGGTTCGGCGACTTTAACAGAGATTATTGCCGTGAGGCCTTCACGGAAATCGTCCTGCGCTATCTCTACTTTTGCTTTCTCGATTTGCTTTCGCAACTGGTCGTCATTGTCCGCATACTTCTTCAATGAGCGCGAGAGGGCAATGCGGAATCCTGTCAAATGCGTTCCGCCTTCTATGGTATTGATGTTGTTGACGTATGAGTGTATGTTTTCTGAGTAGTCGTTGTTATAGAGCAGGGCTATCTCTATGGGCACATTGTTTTTCTCTGTCTTGAGGTATATGGGGTCTCCGATGATGGAGGCACGATGCCTGTCCACGTAGCGCACGAACTCTTTGAGGCCTTCCTTGGCATGGAACACCTCTGGGGTACGCAACTTTCCGTCCTCGTCTGGTCGCAGGTCGGTAAGTGTTATGGTGATACCCGCATTCAGGAATGCGAGTTCTCGCATACGGCGTGCTATGATATCGTATTTGTATTCGGTAGTAGTAAAGATGGAACCGTCAGGCCAGAACTGCTGACGTGTGCCTCGTAACTCGGTTTCTCCTACGACCTTGACGTCATAGAGCGGCTTACCGAGGGTGTATTCCTGCTGATATATCTTTCCGTCACGGAACACTTGTGAGAGCATACGCTTTGAGAGTGCATTGACACAACTGACGCCTACGCCGTGCAGACCGCCCGATACTTTATACGATCCTTTATCGAACTTACCGCCAGCGTGTAACACTGTCATCACAACCTCCAGCGCAGACTTATGTAACTTGGGGTGTTCGTCAACGGGAATACCTCGTCCGTTGTCTTGAACAGTGATGGAGTTATCCTCATTGATAGTGACTTCAATGTGGGTACAGTATCCTGCCATTGCTTCGTCTATGGAGTTATCAACGGTCTCATTGACGAGGTGATGCAGGCCTTTCTCTGATATGTCACCGATATACATTGCAGGGCGTTTGCGCACTGCTTCCAGTCCTTCCAGCACCTGTATGCTGCTGCCGGTATAATTCGTTTCTTGGTTTTGGATTTCGTCCATTGGAT
>JALFNY010000158.1 GCA_022774105.1 Prevotella sp. | reverse complement strand
GAATACCATAACCTCAAGGAGTATATCAACTACGACAAATACCCTAATTTCAAATTGGGCATCGGCACTACGGTAAATGAATACCTGTATAATACCGAGGTGTACAACATGATTAACGATAACTTCACGGAGACGGTGGCCGGCAATGCCATGAAAATGGCGAGTTGCGTGGACAACAACGGTAACATGAACTTCACCACTGTTACCAACTACGTCAACAAAGCCACGCAGGCAGGGCTCAACGTGTACGGGCATACACTTGCCTGGCATTCACAACAGCCTAACGGCTGGTTGCGCAAACTCATTGCAGACAAGCCCGCTCCGGAACTTACTGACGGTGATGTAAATGTATATGTGGCAGTTGCGCAAAAGGACTTCCGTACACAACAGAGTGTAGGCTGGAAGTCTGACGAGAGCACATACGGCTACAAACTCAATTTTGACGCTACCAATGGCCTCAACATACACTGCACAAAGAAGGTGAATTCATGGGAGGTGCAGTTCCTCAGTATGACAGACATACAGACAACCTCTGGCAAGACATACAAAATGACGATGACTGTTCGTGGCACCACGGCTGGCAAACTGCACACAAAACTTGGTGACTGGAGCAGCGGAGCAAATGCTGACGTACCATTCACAACAGAATGGCAGGAAGTATCTATGAACTATAAGGCGACAATGGATAATTGCTTCTACCTGTTGCAGTGTGGCGATTTCGTTGGCGACATATACATCAAGAACATCAAGTTTGAGGAGATAAAGAAGGGAAAGACCGTCACTGAGGACCGCCGCTGCCTTAAAGCCCATGCTACCGTAAGACAGTCTGCGACGTATGACAACCAGATATGGCTCGTACCAGGATCCTTCGGCGCCAACGTGAGTTATGTGTTCACGGCAGATGTGCGTGCCGACAAGAAAGCCATCGCCACAACACAGATTCACAATGCCCCCGGCTCTTACGTCCATTACGAAGCCATCGGCACAGTACCCTTCACCACCGAATGGAAGACCATCACCCTCAGAGGAAAGTTCAGCAAGGCAGGACAGAGCATAGCCTTTAACCTTAGCGAGTTGGAAGACGAAAACAACTACTACTTTGACAACGTAAGCCTCAAAATAAACGGTGTAGAGAAGATAAAAAACGGAGACTTTGAAGGCACAGAAGTAAGTTCTTTCAGAGTGAAGGAGTATGGCAGTAGCATTGCCACCCCGACAATCAGTGACGGTATAACCTATGTATATATGCCAACATCAATCCCTCTCAGCAACGAGGAACGTCACGATACCCTTGTCTATGCCATGGACAAATGGATTAAAGGCATGATGAATGCCTGCAAAGGAAAGGTAAAGGCATGGGACCTTGTCAACGAAGCAATATCCGGCGGAGGCAATGACGGTTCGGGTAACTATACGCTCCAGCACTCAGAGGGCTATAACCCCAACGGCACATGGGACGTAGGCGGCGACGCCTTCTATTGGCAGGACTACATGGGAGACCTCGAATACGTGCGTCAGGCGTGTCGTCTGGCCCGCAAGTATGGACCAGAGGATATAGTACTCTTCATCAACGACTATAACCTTGAGAGTGACTGGGACAACAACAAGAAACTCAAATCACTCATAAACTGGATAAAGAAATGGGAGGCTGACGGTGTGACAAAGATTGACGGTATAGGTACACAGATGCACATCTCATACTACAAGAACTCCAACACACAGACGAGCAAGAAGAATGCGATAACCACCATGTTCACTCTGATGGCCGCTACCGGCAAGTATGTACGCGTGAGCGAGATGGACATGGGTTATGTTGACGAGAATGGCAACAGCGTTGCCACCTCAGACATGACAGAAGCACAGCACAAGGAGATGGCAGACTTCTATGAGTGGATTCTGAAAGAATACCTCAGACTTGTACCTCCCGCTCAGCAATGGGGCATTTGCCAGTGGTGCTCAACAGACTCTCCGGCAAATAGCGGATGGCGTGCAAACACCCCTGTTGGCATTTGGGACTATAACCATTACCGCAAACATGTATATGCCGGCTTTGTAAGCGGTCTTGGAGGCACGCTTTATACAGACATTGACCAGATGGAGGCTGAGCAAAAGGGCAGCATGAAGACAACAGCGAAGGAGGGAGTCTTCGACCTTAATGGCCGCCGCATAACAGATGTTTCCAATATCAATTCACTTCCTGCCAGCATCTATATCATAGGAGGAAAGAAGGTTATGACAAAATGATATGACTACATAACTTTAACCCCCAATCGGCCTAATGACCGATTGGGGTTAAAGGATGGTGTGTCGAGCGTAGCAGACACACCATCCTTTCGTATCTTTATAATAAAAGACAAAACGGAGAGAATCAGCAAAACCGAAGTGCTTTACCAATTATCATAGGCAAATAACTCGCTGTATATTCCCTAAAACGCATTTTGTCGGAGGAAAATGATTTGTTCTCAAATATTATTTGTACCTTTGCATCGCTTAACCCGAATCGGTCATTAGATTTCAGTTCATTACTATTTTCTATCATGTCCAGACAGCGTCACGCTGCAAAGACGATACGTATATAAGGCAAGCAACCACGATGCGACCAATAATAAAGAAACTCGACATATTCATGCTGAAGCAGTTTATGCTGCTCTTCGCAGGCACCTTCTTCATCAGCCTCTTCGTACTGATGATGCAATTCCTGTGGAGATACATTGACGAACTGATAGGCAAAGGACTGTCGATGGACGTGCTGGCGCAGTTCTTCTGGTACATGGGCCTGATGCTGGTGCCACAGGCACTGCCCCTCGCCATACTTCTGTCGTCACTCATAACAATGGGCAACCTCGGTGAAAGCAGTGAACTGACGGCTATTAAGGCAGCGGGAATATCACTGGTGAAGGCCCTGCGCTCACTATTCTTCGCATCACTGGTGGTGGCGGTATGTTCCTTCGTGTTCCAGAACAACATCGGTCCGAAAGCCAACGTACAGTTAAGACAACTGTTACTGTCAATGAAGCAGAAAAGTCCGGAACTGGAAATACCAGAAGAGGTGTTCTATGGCGGCATACCTAACTGTAACCTCTACGTGCAACATAAAGACCTTGAGACGGGAATGTTGTACGGGGTAATGATATACCGCATGACGGAGAGTTTTGAAGATGCCGCCATAATACTGGCAGACTCCGGGAAACTACAGTCAACAGCAGAGAAACAACACCTATTACTGACGCTGTACCACGGTGAGTGGTTTGAGAACATGAGGTCACAGGAGATAATGAGCACCGCCAACGTACCGTACAGGCGAGAATCGTTCATACACAAAGTGATACTGCTGGACTTTGACAACGGCTTCAATCTTGCAGAAGCCTCAGGCATATCACAGTCAGCGGCAGCGCAGTCACTGTGGCAGTTGCTGGCAAGGACAGACTCGGTAAAGCACACAGGCGACAGCATAGGACACGAAGTGGCGAGAGCACTAAGGAGAGGAGTGCTCAGAACTCCAGAGACAGAGAAGGCTGACTCAGCAAAGGCGATGGCAAGGGTGACAAGTGGCAAGACAGACTATGACTCCATATACAACCACATGACACCAGAGGAACAGCGGAGAATCATGCAGACAACGGGCAACAACATCAGAATGGTGACATACGACCTGGAGTTCAAAGCCAACGTGGCAGATAGTTACAACCAACTGGAGAGAGAGTACAAGATAGAGATGATAAACAAGTTCACACTGTCACTGACCTGTATCATCTTTTTCTTTATAGGAGCATCACTCGGTGCAATAATAAGGAAAGGCGGACTGGGAGTACCCGTAATAATATCCGTTCTGGTATTCATAATATTTTATATCCTCGATAACACCGGCTATCGCATGGCCCGACAAGGGACGTGGACAATATGGTTCGGTAAAGGACTTGCACCAGCGGTGCTGATACCGATGGCAATGTTCATAACATACAAGGCCAACAAGGATTCTGTGGTGTTCAACATAGACGCATACCGCTCGTTCTTCATAACACTCTTAGGGCTGAGACAAAAGCGCAACATAATGGCGAAGGAGGTGATAATTCACGACCCCAACTATGCAATGGACGCACAACAACTCAAAGAAATAAACACACAACTGGCACAATACTCACAAGAACACCGACTGACGAGACTACCTAACCCGATAAAAGTATTCTTCACATACGAAGCCGACCACGAGATAGAAAAGGTAACGACACAGATAGAAAAGGTGATAGAAGACCTTAGCAACACACGTGACAAATACATAATGTCATACCTAAACCAGTACCCGATAATATCCGAGAAAGCACACACAAGGCCATTTAACCACAAATGGATGAACGTAGCAGCGGCAATAGCCATACCATTAGGCACAATACTATACATAAGAATGTGCAGATTCAGACTAAGACTATACCGCGACCTTAAACAGACATACCGTCTAAATGAGCAGGTAATAGACAGGATAAAAGACAAAATGTAAGCAAAAAGGCAAAAAACAAAGACAAAAGTTTTTATCTTCGAAAGAATTATATTAACTTTGCACTCGCAAATTAACACTATAAAGAGAGTTGTCATGCGCTGTTCATGCCGAAACAACAAAAAAAACAACAGCAAGACGGCCAGACAAACAAACAACCAAACAACTAATCACATGGGACGTTTATCCAGCAGATTGAATAGATTAGCACCTTCAGCAACCCTCGCCATGTCACAGAAAAGCAGCGAGATGAAGGCACAAGGCATTGACGTGATTAACCTCAGCGTAGGAGAACCAGACTTCAACACGCCAGACCACATAAAGGAGGCAGCAAAGAAAGCAGTGGACGACAACTGGTCAAGATACTCGCCAGTGGCAGGCTATGCCGACCTGCGCGAAGCAGTAGCAGCAAAGTTGAAGAAGGAAAACGGATTGGACTACACGCCAAACGAAATATCCGTAAGCAACGGAGCAAAGCAGGCTGTGTGCAACGCCATCATGGCACTTGTAGATGACGGAGAAGAAGTGATAATACCCGCGCCATACTGGGTAAGTTACCCACAGATGGTGCTGCTGGCAGGAGGCAAACCCGTACACATACCAGCAGGGTTTGACCAGAACTTCAAGATAACACCAGAACAGTTGGAGGCAGCAATAACCCCAAAGACACGTATGCTGATACTCTGCTCACCAAGCAACCCGACCGGTTCCGTTTACTCAAAAGACGAGTTAGAAGCACTGGCAGAGGTGATAAAGAAACACCCAGACATGTATGTGTTGGCCGACGAAATATACGAACACATCAACTACATAGGCAAACACGAAAGCATTGCACAGTTCCCAGGAATGAAGGAACAAGCAATAATAATCAACGGTGTCAGCAAAGCATACGCCATGACAGGCTGGCGTATAGGATATATGGCAGCACCAGAATGGATAATAAAAGGCTGCAACAAACTACAAGGCCAATACACATCAGGCCCCTGCTCCGTAAGCCAGAAGACCGCGATGGCAGCATACACCGCCAGCCAGCAGTGTGTAGAAGAAATGCGAAAGGCATTTGAACGCAGGCGCAACCTGATCGTTGACCTCATAAAAGAAGTACCAGGACTGGAAGTAAACGTGCCAGACGGAGCATTCTACGTATTCCCGAAATGCGTCAGTTATCTCGGAAAGACAGACGGCAAACGCATCATAAATGACACTAACGACCTTGCCATGTACATTCTGGAAGAAGGACACGTAGCCACCGTAGGCGGAGATGCCTTCGGAGACCCAGAGTGCTTCCGCATGAGTTACGCCACAAGCGATGACAACATTCGTGAAGCAATACGACGCATAAAAGACTGTCTCGCAAAACTGAAATAAGACGTAACAACAAGACACTATTATAATAAGTACGCACGTACATACTTATAAATTACACAACAGAACAGGCCTCACAGCAGAGACAGGAAGCAGCACACACCATCACTGCCAGTAACACGTCAACCAACAAAAGGCCAATAACACAAAGCGTAGAAGGAGACCCCAAAAGTCTCCTTCTACGCCCAATAACTCAGCAATAGACCAACAAGAAGAACTTTTTTCTGTTAAAAGTTCTAAAACATTGCGGTAGTTCTATTTTATTTACTAACTTTGTGTTTGGAAACGTACAACGTTATCCACTAACCAACCTTAAACCCACCTCGGACAAAACACGAAATTAACACTATAATCAATTTAATTAATTAATAATTTAAAACTAATCAAACAATTATGGCAGCTACAAAAAAAACAGCCGCACCTAAGAAGTCAGCAGGCTTTCAGGGTGTAAGACACGCAATCATCATCATTATCCTTGCTTTCGCAGTGGGTGTTTGCTTCTACCTCTTCTTCCTTGGTAACCCAAACAACTTTGCTAACGGTGACCCAGAAGGACATCCTCTGAATATGCTCGGAACAGTGTACAAAGGCGGTTGGGTCGTTCCTATCATCCTCGGTCTTCTCTGTACCGTTATCGCAATGTCAGTAGAGCGTATCATCGCAATCTCTGCTTGCGCAGGTAAGGGCAATGTAACAAAATTCACAGAGAACGTTAAGTTAGCCCTCAAAAACGGTGACATAGCAAAAGCAGAAGAACTCTGCAACAAGCAGAAAGGCTCTGTTGCTAACGTAGTTCTCGCTGACCTCAAGGCCTACAAGGAAATGGAAACCGCTCCTATCAAGTTGAAGGAGAAAGTTGCAGCAATCCAGAACGCACACGAAGAAGCAAGCGCTCTTGAGATGCCAACAATGACCATGAACCTGCCTATCATCGCAACAATCGTAACACTCGGTACACTTACCGCCCTCTTCGGTACCGTGCTTGGTATGATACGTTCATTCGCAGCTCTTGCAGCCGGTGGCGGTGCAGACTCTATGGCACTTTCTACCGGTATCTCTGAGGCCCTTGTGAACACCGCTTCTGGTATCGCTACCTCTTGGGTATCTGTAGTTGCATACAACTACTTCACAAACAAGATAGACAAGCTTACATTTGCAATGGACGAGATTGGTTACACAATCGCTCATACATACGAAGACAAGCACCCAGAAGCTTAATTTTTTGCTAACCCTTTAAATTTTATTCAGTTATGGGTAAGTTAAAAATTAAGAAAAGCGACGTCTGGATTGACATGACCCCTATGTCAGACGTGATGGTGCTTTTGCTGACATTCTTCATGCTCACATCAACATTCGTGAAGAACGAGCCAGTAAAAGTGAACCAGCCAATGTCTGTATCGGAGATTAAGATTCCAGAGAAAGACGTCCTGAATATCATTGTCGATAAAAACGGCAAGGTATTTATGAGTATGGACAATCAGAACGATATGATGACTGTAATCCAAGACATGGATTCCAAGTTTGACCTTCAACTGACTGCCCAGGAGATGAAGAAGTTCCAGACAGATCCCATGTGGGGCATGAGCCTGTCACTGCTGAAAACATATCTCGGACTCCCTAACGAAAAGATGACAGAGGCCATAACCGGAAAAGAAGCCGGCATACCTACCGATTCTATCAACAACGGGAAGAGCGAGTTCCAAGAATGGGTAACCTCAGTAGTTGACAACACCGAGGACATAAAGATTGCCATCAAGGCAGACTCTGACACTCCTTATGCCAACATCAAGAAAGTGATGTCTGAACTTCAAGACATGGACCAGAATCGTTACTACCTTATCACATCTTTAAAGACAGGGGAGGATTAATAAATGGCAAAGAAACAAGAAAAGCAAAAGAAAATGAACGTCCGCGTGGACTTCACGCCGATGGTTGATATGATGATGCTTCTTATCACTTTCTTCATGCTCTGTACCTCTCTGGCAAAACCTCAGTCAATGGAATTGAGTATGCCGTCAAACGACAAGAACCTTGAAGACAACGATAAGTCAGTAACAAAGGCGTCATACACTATCACCATATATGTTGCCGCCAAAGACAAAATCTACTACGTAGAAGGACAGCCGAAGTACGACGATCCATCATGTCTGAAAGAAACAACATGGGGCAAGAACGGTATCCGTAAGGTTCTCCAGACACACGTCACAGAAGACGGCACACAGCCTGTACTGCAAGTCATGAAGGCGAAAGCAGAACTTGACCTCAAGAAGGATCAGATGACCGAGGCAGAGTACTCAGCAGAGCTCTCAAAGATAAGAGGCGGTACGATAAATGGTGAGAAGATTCAGACCATGACAATCATCATCAAGGCAACAGACTCCTCAACCTATAAGAACGTGGTTGATGCTCTTGACGAGATGCAGATATGCAGCATTGGCAAGTACGTCCTTGACAAAATCAACGACCAAGACAAGAAACTCCTTCAAGAAAAAGGCGTTGAATAGTCTGTCGTAATACAAGGATCAGTATTAACAATCAAAAAGATAAATACAATGTCAAAAATAGATCTAATATCTGGTGAATGGACCGACATAGTCTTTGCGGACCGCAACCAGGCTTATGGTGCCTATGCCTTACGTAAGAGCACAGGTCGCCGTAACGTAGTAGCTATTCTGGCTGTTATCTTGCTTGCTATCGCATGTCAGATAGGTCTCACCCTCAAGAACATTGCGGATGCGGCAGCAGCACAAAAAGCAGCCATGAACCAAGTGACCGAACTCTCTGCACTCACGCAGAAGAAGAAGGAAGCAAAAGTTGAGCGCAAACAACTTGTAAAGCAGGAGCAGGTACAGAAAGTAGTGGAGAAGGTAAAGAGCTCCGTTAAGTTCACTGCACCTGTCATCAAGAAAGATGATGAAGTAAGACCCGAGGACGAACTGAAGTCACAGGATGAACTTATGAAGAGCAGTGCCGCCATCGGTTCATTCGATGTAGTCGGTAACGACGAGGGTGGTGAAGTGCTTAAAGCTAAGGAAGTAATAGCTCAGGAGCCTGTAAAGCCAAAGGAAGAAGATAACAAGGTGTTCGACGTAGTTGAGCAGATGCCATCTTATCCTGGCGGTATGGGAGCCTTGATGCAATACCTCAGCAGCAACATCAAGTACCCAGTGATAGCAGAGGAGAACGGCATACAAGGACGTGTTGTATGTACCTTCGTCGTAGAACGCGATGGTTCAATCACAGACGTTCGCGTAGCAAAGTCTGTTGACCCGTCACTCGACAAGGAGGCATGCCGCGTCATCAAGTCTATGCCACACTGGATACCAGGTAAGCAGAATGGCTCAGCAGTACGTGTGAAATACACCCTGCCTGTAACATTCCGTCTCCAGTAATCCCTACATCATCAACAACAGGAAATGACAAGAGCAATATCTTACATAATAGTAGGATTAACACTTATGACCAGCTTTTGTTCTTGTGGGCACAAGAACAAAAGCGGTCGTACAGACACTTATTCGTCAGGGGCGATGACCTTCGCCTCTGACGAAAGTTTTAGTCCCATAATAGACGAGGAACGCTCACTATTCGAGGCACTATACCCACTCGCAAAAATCACACCTATATATACCAACGAGTCAGAAGCAATAAATATGCTACTGCAAGGCAAGGTGTGCATGGCGGTAACAGCCCGCGATTTCAAGCCTGCGGAACTTCAAAACCTGAAAGACCGCAAGCAATTTCCCCTTTCCATCAAGATAGCATACGATGGACTGGCACTGATACAGAACACATCCAACACTGACTCATGCATCAGTGTGAAAGACATAAAGAAAATACTCACTGGCGAGGTGACACACTGGAACCAGATATACCCCAACTCCGACAAAGGCGAGATAACCGTAGCATTTGACAACAGGCGCTCCTCCACCGTACACTATGTAGAGGACAGCATACTCGGAGGTAAACCAATAACAAGCCCCAATGTGTTCGCCGTCAACAAAACAGCAGACGTTGTAACATACGTAGAGAAACACAAAGGAGCCATTGGCATCATTGGCAGCAACTGGCTTAACGACCAGCGTGACACCACTAACCTCACCTTCCGCAAGGAAGTGCGACCCATGGCCGTCTCAAAACTCGATGTCGCCAACGTGAGAAACTCATGGAAACCATACCAATACTACTTCTACAATGGCAACTACCCACTCGTCCGCACTATATACATACTACTCAACGACACCCACATGGGACTGCCAACAGGCTTCAAGAACTTCATAATATCACAAGACCGCGGACAAATCGTGATACTAAAATCCGGACTACTACCCGCATACGGCAACCTCACAGTACGTAACATACACGTAACAGACTAAATACACCGCATACACAAAAAACACACTAAGACAGAATAACAGTATGCAAGACATGACGTAGAAGACAAAGAAAGACAAAACAACACGGCAGAAACAAAGACAAAGACAAAACAAATAAGACAAGGAGAGAAAAGAAAGCAACCACGAGAGAGAGACAGTAACAAAGGAATAACAAACAAGAAAAACAAAAAAAACAACAAATGATAAACAAGAACCTAATTATCGGAGCCATGATGATAGTCATCGGTGCTCCCGCTATGGCTCAGCCCCAGTCAGATGAACTCATGACAAAAGTGTCAACCATCATCAAGAGCAACACCCCTGATGCAACAGACCAGATTGAGGACATCGCCAAAGAGAACAAGAAGAATCCCCTTGCGCTGGCAAGCATCGCCAAGGCATACCTTGCCGCTAACGATAAAGCCACAGCCAAGGTATATGCAGAAAAAGCCCTTGCCCTCGTAACAAAGAAAGGCACTCCCGAAGAAAAAGGCACCGTATATGTGCTCCTCGGCAACATAGCAGTAGCCGAAGATGACGGTGGCGCAGCAGCCACATGGTTCCAGCAGGCCATCTATGGCGACCCAAAGAACCCCGACGGCTACCGTCGCTACGCACAGATAATGAGCAAGACAGACCCCAACGGTGCCGTGCAGACACTGGAAGCACTGCGCAGCCAGCGACCAGACTATCCCGTTGACCTCATCGCAGCAGAGATATACTCCAGCAGCGGTAAGATGAAGCAGGCTAACGAGTACTATGCCAAGGTAAGCCTTGACCAGATGAAGGACTATCAAGTATCAGACTACGCCACAAACCTCTTCCTCTCACAAGACTATGCCAAGTCACTTGAAGTAGCCAACTACGGGCATAACAAGTGGCCACGCAACGCCTCCATGAACCGTCTCATCATGTTCAACGAGACCTCCACCAAGAACTACACCGCTGCCATCGCTGCCGGTGACAACCTATTCAATGCCTCTGACTCTGCAAAGATAACCGCATACGACTACAACTACTATGCAACAGCCCTCAAAGGCGCAGAAAAATACGAAGAAGCCATCAAGTGCTATGAGAAGATACAACAACTCGATGGCATCGACGCAGGCACCGTGACAGAGAAGAACAAGGACATCTCTGACTGCTACAAGAAAATAAGCAATTACAACAAGGCCGGCGAATACCTCGACAAATACCTCAAGGCACAACCACAGTCATCATTCACCCTTGACGAGACCCTCGCCACCCTCTACGCTGACGAGTTGATGGACGACAAGACAACACCAGAGCGCAAGAAAGAAGCATACGCCAAGGCTGATGAGATCTACGCACAACTGGCAGAGAAATATCCCACCAATGCCGCATACATCGCCAGCAAGCGCGCCAAACTCCCATTCGCACTTGAAGCCACCGACATGGAGAAACTAAAGATGGCAGGCCCACACTACATCACCCTTGCAACAACCCTTGAAGCAAGCACCGACCGTAGCGCAGGCGAGACAAAACTGCTCACCAATGCCTACAACGCCATCTGCGCATACTACGTACACTGCATGGACGACATGGAAGCAGCCAAACCCTTCGCAACAAAACTTCTCGAACTCGATGCAGAGAACACCACCGCCAAGGCAATACTCGGAGTGGAGTAACAAAGCGCAATGCACAACATACGAATTATTGCCCTTGACCTCGACGGCACACTGACCAACGAGCGCAAGGAGATAACGCCTCACACCCTCGCTGCACTCCTACAGGTGCAGCGACAAGGTGTGAGGCTTTGTCTTGCATCAGGCCGACCACCATACGGTATGCGCCCACTTGCAAGACAGTTACAGATGGAACGCTACGGCGGCCTACTACTCTGTTACAACGGCGGACACATAGAAGACTGTCAGACAGGCACCACACTGATAGAACAAGCCCTCCCACCCACACTGATACCCTACCTACACCAGTGCCAGCAACGCTCCGGCATGACGCTGATGACATATTACGAAGACCATATCTACACCGAACACCCCAACGACCCTTACGTTCACCAGTCAGCACGCAACAACAAAATGAAGATAATACAGGTAGCAGACTTCGTAAACGACACCCCACGCCCACTCAACAAATGCCTCATGGTAGGACCGCCATCACTCGTGCCACAGTGGGAAGCCATCATGCGTAACGAGACAAAAGGCAAGATGCACATCTGCCGTTCCACACCATACTTCATAGAACTACTGCCCATAGGCATCGACAAAGGCCCCGCCCTAACAACACTGCTGCACACCATAGGCCTAACAAACGAAAACCTCATGACCTTCGGAGACAGTTACAACGACATCTCCATGCTCCGCACCGCTGCCATAGGCATAGCCATGGGCAATGCAGAAGAAGCAGTAAAAGCCGTTGCCGACTATATCACAGACACCAACGAAGCCGACGGCATTGCCAAGGCATTGCGACATTTCAACCTTATCAAAGACTGAACAACAGAAAATACCAACATTTTATTTGGCTATCTCAGGAAAAGGTTGTAACTTTGAGCCACAAAACAACGGCACTGCCACACAGCGCCGACGCACAAACAACCATAAATCAAGCAAATAACCCAAACAAAAATCACATGGACAACAAACAACAACAGGGGCAGCAACTCCAGATTGACATCAAGCCCGAGGTAGCACAAGGCGTATATAGCAACTTCGCCATAATCTCACACTCACACGCAGAATTCATCGTGGACCTCGCCTCCAACCTCCCCGGAACACCTAAGGCACAGGTAGTAAGCCGCGTCATACTCGCACCAGAACACGCAAAACGCCTTGCCCTCGCACTGCAAGACAACATCATGCGCTACGAACAGGAGTTCGGCAAAATACAACTCGACATACCAAAGGCAGCACCCGTACCACCACGCACCGCCAACCCATTCGGCAACGGAGGAGAGGCGTGAGGATAAGTTATTTAGCGGCTTAGTTATTCCTGATAACAAAAGCAAACCAAACCGCTCGGCTATGCCGCCTTGCTTGCAAAGAACCAACCAAACA
>JALFNY010000093.1 GCA_022774105.1 Prevotella sp. | reverse complement strand
GAACGTATCACGGACTATTTCAGGCAGTTCTTGAAGTGAAACAGGCGTTCTTCATACGGTGAAGGCAGTGGTATCACGCTATGATTAGATAATGATAAAACAACGATATAACAAAAACAAGGAGATATGAACATATTGCTTTTAGGTTCAGGCGGCCGTGAACACGCCTTGGCATGGAAGATTGCACAGAGTGATAAGTGTGAGAAACTTTACATAGCACCAGGCAATGCCGGTACGAACGGTGTTGGTGGCAAGGGTGAAAACGTGCCTATCAAGGCGGATGACTTTGCTGCCATCAAGGCGTTTGTCGTGGAACAGCATGTTGATATGGTAGTGGTAGGTCCAGAAGACCCGCTTGTTAAGGGCATATATGATGATCTTTTGAACGACCCTCGCACGGCAAATGTCCCTGTGATCGGTCCTTCAAAGGCAGGTGCTGTGCTTGAAGGCTCAAAGGATTTTGCCAAGGCTTTCATGAAGAGGCACAACATTCCTACTGCTGCATACGAGACTTTTGACGGTGAACACCTTGCTGAGGGTCTGGCATTTCTTGACACCTTACAGGCCCCTTATGTGTTGAAGGCTGACGGTCTGTGTGCAGGAAAGGGTGTACTCATACTCGACACACTGGACGAGGCGAAGCGAGAACTGAAGGAAATGCTTGGCGGTATGTTCGGCAATGCGTCCTCACGTGTGGTTATTGAGGAGTTCCTCAGTGGCATAGAGTGTTCTGTGTTTGTGTTGACAGACGGCAAGAACTACAAGATTCTGCCTGAGGCCAAGGACTACAAGCGCATTGGTGAGGGTGATACTGGCCTCAATACGGGCGGCATGGGCAGTGTGACACCAGTGCCGTTTGCCACGGAGGAGTGGATGAAGAAGGTTGACGAGCGCATCATACGTCCCACTGTCGAGGGACTGGCAGCAGAGGGTATCTGCTACAAGGGCTTCATCTTCTTCGGTCTTATCAATGTCAATGGCGAGCCAATGGTCATAGAATACAACTGCCGCATGGGTGATCCAGAGACAGAAAGCGTAATGCTGAGGCTGAAATCAGACATTGTTGACCTTTTTGAAGGCGTGGCAGAGGGAAATCTTGACACCCGAAGCATAGAGTTTGACCCACGTAGTGCCGTGTGTGTAATGATGGTCAGCGGCGGTTATCCGCAGGCATACAAGAAGGGATTCCCTATTACTGGCATAGAGAATGTGGAGGGTTCCATCGTGTTCCACAGCGGTACGAAGATGCAGGACGGGCAGGTGGTGACCGACGGAGGTCGCGTAATCTGCGTCAGTTCATACGGTAAGAACAAGGAGGAAGCCCTGCAAAAGTCGTTCAAGGAGGCCGAGAAGATACACTTTGAGGGCAAGTATAACCGCAGGGATATAGGCAAGGACTTGTAAACGGGGTGCAGAACATACTGTTATATAATAAGGTATCACTGCTGTTCCTTGTCGTTGCAATGACATACGGTTTCGTAACGACAGGTGCGGTCAATGCCGTAGTAACGTTTGTGGTGTCTCTCGCCGTGATGTTCCTTGTCAGGGTATTTCGTGAAGAGCACGATGTCAGGCACACATACATGGTGGGCATTGCGCTAACGCTGGCCGCTATGCAGTGGTTCTATGCCATGGCGCTACTGCCGTTCATGCTCTTCTTCCTGGTGAAACCGTTGGAAGCGTTCTCTCTTCGCAATGTGATGGCTATGCTACTCGGTGTCTTTACACCCCTGTGGCTATACCTCCCATATTGGCTGTACATACACATTCTGGCTAAGGACTGGCTGCTGTTGCAGGAGCAGTTGAGGCAGGCAAGCCTCTCTGTGAGTCTCTTTAACTATAGTGATGTTAATGCCTTGCAGGCAATCATTTACGGCATACTGTTGCTACTCTTCCTTGTGCTCACGGTGAACAGGTCCTCTTACCGGTACAAGGGCAAGATGTTTGTCAGGTCGCAACGTACCATATATATCACGCTGACGTGGCTAATAGCACTTGCAGTCATAGTGTTGCCCTCAGAGGCAGACTACCTTTTGCCGCTTATGGCGGCTTGCATAGGTCCAGTAGCAGCACAAGTGTCGATAGGAGACGGCCGCATGACAAGCAGCGGAAGAACCAATACGTAGAAGACAGATGATAGAAACACTCGTCCAGTTCGGCTCGTTGGGAATGTTCATAGCAGCATTCCTCGCAGGCAGTTTCTTCCCCTTCTCCAGTGAGGCGGTGATGCTGGCACTCATGGCACTTGGCGTAAACCCGTGGGAACTGATGCTTTACGGTACGGCAGGCAACGTTCTCGGCTCGCTGTTCAATTACACTGTGGGCAGAATGGGCAAGGAAGAATGGTTTGAAAAATACCTGCACGTCAAGCCAGAGCAGATGGACAAGGCAAGAAAATTCATGCGTGGACGCGGTGCCTACATGGGTTTCTTCGCCTTCATACCCATACTTGGCTCTGCCATAACCATACTATTGGGCCTCATGCGAGCCAACTTCGTGATAACGTTTGTAAGCATAACCGTTGGAAAACTGGTGAGATACATAATCCTTATATATGGGGCGTATATGGTAAACTGGCTTGTGACGCAAATAACAGGCGGATGACAAATCCCCCCATGCAGTCACTAAGCAAAACATCAGCGCATGGGAAGCCCAGCAATCAGGTGCTGATTACACCATAATCAGGTGCTGATTACACCACAATCAAGTGCTGATTACACCGCAATCAGGTGCTGATTACACGATGGGCACTATCTGGCAGCAGCGGAAGCAAGCAGAGCAAAAGGCGTGAGACGGTAGCCATAGCGATGAGAGACAAACCCTTATGGCACGCGCCAGAAAGCCCATGACGTGGTGGAAAGACAAGAGAGAAGACAGAACAACAAACAAAAAATAAACTAAAACACAATGAAAAAATTCAAAATGGTGGACAACATAACAGGATGGGTGGTGTTCCTCATCGCCTCATTCGTATATTGTTCCACGATTGAACCAACGGCATCCTTCTGGGACTGCCCTGAGTTTATTACGACAGGTTACCTGCTTGAGGTAGGACATCCACCCGGTGCACCCTTCTTTATGCTCACGGCAAACCTA
>JALFNY010000088.1 GCA_022774105.1 Prevotella sp. | reverse complement strand
CGAGGTGTGAGAGAAACAAGAGAACAAAGTACAGAATAACAAACAGACAAAGGAGTAAACGTATGGCAAACAGGATTAAGGAGATATTCGGAATAGAGCATCCCGTCATAGCCGGAGGCATGGCGTGGTGCAGCGGTTGGCGTCTTGCCGCAGCGGTAAGCAATGCTGGCGGACTGGGATTGATAGGCGCAGGCACCATGACGGTGGACCTTCTGCGTGAGCATATACAAAAGGTGAAGGCTGCAACAGACAAGCCGTGGGGCATAAACCTGCCGCTGATGTACCCCCAGATAGACACGCTCATAGACATGATAATAGAAGAAGGTTGCAAGATAGTATTCACCTCAGCAGGCAGTCCGAAGAAATACACACAGCGATTCCATGAAGCCGGCATGATAGTAGCCCACGTTGTCAGTTCCTCCAAGTTTGCAAAGAAATGTGAGGAGGCCGGTGTTGACGTGGTAGTAGCCGAGGGATTCGAGGCAGGCGGCCACAACGGGCGTGAGGAAACCACCACCATGTGTCTCATACCACAGGTACGTCAGGCCACCACGCTGCCCGTAATAGCCGCTGGCGGCATAGCCTCAGGCGAGGCTTGTCTTGCTGCACAGGTGCTGGGAGCAGAGGGAGTGCAGATAGGCACGCTCTTCGCACTGTCAGAAGAGAGTTCCGCTGCCGAGGCGTTCAAGCAGCGTTGCATAAACCTTCAGGAGGGAGACACCATGTTATGCCTAAAAAAACTCGCCCCGTCACGATTGGTGAAGAATGGTCTCTACGGCCGCATAGCCGAGGCAGAAGAACGTGGTGCCGATGTGCCAGAACTGCTGGAGATACTCGGTGAGAAGGCAACAAGGCGCGGAATATTCGATGGTGACATAGAGAACGGCGAGATGGAGATAGGCCAGATAGCCTCTGCCATAAAGACAATAGAGCCTGTCAGCAAGATAATGCACCGCCTTGTTGAGGAGTATGACGCAGCGTTGGCAGCATTGAAGTAAAAAGATTACCCGCTTATGGAAGAGCAAAATAAGTCCGTCCTGCGCAGTGAAGGACTGGTAAAGATATATGGCAAGCGCACCGTTGTAAACGATGTCTCGTTCAGTGTCAGGCAAGGAGAAATCGTAGGACTGCTCGGTCCTAATGGCGCAGGCAAGACAACATCGTTCTATATGACCACAGGACTGGTGGTACCCAATGCCGGGCGCGTGTTCATTGACGACAAGGAGATCACCTCTATGGCTGTATATGAACACGCACGAAATGGCGTTGGCTACCTGCCGCAGGAGGCATCGGTGTTCAGAAAGATGTCAGTAGAGGACAACATACTTTCCGTTCTCGAGATGACGGGAAAGCCCCGTGCCTACCAGTTGGAGAAGTTGGAGAGCCTTATCAACGAGTTCAGCCTGCAAAAGGTAAGAAAAAACAACGGCGACAGGCTTTCGGGAGGTGAGAGAAGGCGCACGGAGATAGCCCGTTGCCTTGCAATAGAACCGAAGTTCATAATGCTTGACGAACCGTTTGCAGGCGTTGACCCCATCGCTGTGGAAGAGATACAGAACGTAGTGTGGCACCTGAAACACAAGAACATAGGCATACTAATTACCGACCACAACGTGCATGAGACGCTGAACATAACCGACAGGGCATACCTCTTGTTTGAAGGGCGCATCCTTTTTCATGGAATACCAGAAGAATTGGCCGCCAACCAGACGGTGAGGGAGAAGTATCTCGGCACCAATTTCAGGTTGCAGCGAAAGACGTTTGACACTCCGGGCATTGGGACGTAGGGCAGAAGCACCACTTATATGAGAATGTTCCAGACATGCCTAAGATAATAAAAAAGAGTGAGGAAGACCTGCCTATTTCCGCAAAGGACATCAATGTAGGTCTGGGTGGCAAATCATCAGCAAAGAAAGGCAATGCCGCGGCCAAGAAAAAGGAGGTAAAGAAGAATGTCGGCACTGCTAAGAAAGGCACAACAACAAAGCGTCCCGTGCGGCGGACAAACGCCCGTAAATGACCTGAGGGGCCAAACGCCGTCGCAGGATGAGGGCAGGGGATAATGCAAACAGGTGCTGGTTACAATGTAATCAGCACCTGTTTGTGTTTTAATCAGCACCTGTTTATGATGTAATCAGCACCTGTTTGTAAGATAGGTTTATCGGTATTCCTCCGGCAGTTCGGCTTTCCACTCAGAGTATGGGGCGGTGAGCAGGTTCTTGTTGTAGAAATGTCGGTTTCCGGAAACCTCCGGTCCGAGGAACGGAGGAGCCTCAAACCGCTCGTCCTCACTTTTCAGTTCCACCTCGCAGAAGAGCAGACCTTCGTTTGCTCCGTGAAATTCGTCCACCTCAAATACGTGCCCCTTGTATGGCACGAGGTGCCTCACCTTTTCTATATAACCACCACGACACAAGCGGAACATCTCCCTTGCATCGGTGAGAGGTATCTCATGTTCATACTCGTAGCGTGAGATGCCGCCGTTCGTAGATGGTCCCTTGATGGTGAGATAGGCCTTGTCACCGCGCAACCGTATGCGCACCGTGGCACCTCTGACGTCCATGTAGCCTTGGATTATCTCTGTTGACGATGTCACCATGGTGCGGAACAAGCCGTCACGCTTGACAAGAAACTTGCGTTCTATCTCCATCTTGTATGAATGTCAATGTGTGTTTAGCCGAGAATCAGCATGGAATAAATGGCGTATGCCAGTCCGAGAAGTACGAGGACAACGAATATCCAGTTTATGACTTTGCGTCCCTCCTGCTCCTTTTTCTGCTGATAAGCCGCACGTTTTGCGTTTGTCTTGATTTTGTTCTTGTTCATAGTCTTTGGTTATTTAGTCATTATGTTATTTTACTTCCTCCTTGTTGTTTATCTCCATGAGGTACGCTTTGATGAAGCCATCAAGTTTTCCGTCCATTACTGCGTCCACGTCTGAGGTCTGATAGTTGGTTCTGTGGTCTTTCACGCGCCTGTCATCAAAGACGTATGACCTTATCTGGCTGCCCCATTCAATCTTCATCTTCCCTGCTTCTATGGCTGCCTGCGCCTCCATTCGCTTCTTCATGGCGCGGTCATAGAGTTGTGATTTCAGCAGTCTCATGGCGTTTTCACGGTTCTGTTGCTGCTTGCGGCTCTCGGTGTTGGCAATGAGAATCTCCTCTTCCTCGCCCGTGTCGGGGTCAAGGTACATATATCTCAGTCTCACGCCCGTCTCTACCTTGTTTACATTCTGTCCGCCTGCGCCGCCGGAACGGAAGGTGTCCCATGATATACGGGCGGGATCTACCTCTACTTCTATTGAGTCATCAATGAGTGGTGTCACAAATACCGAGGCGAAACTTGTCATGCGTTTGCCCTGAGCATTGTACGGACTGACGCGTACAAGGCGGTGAACGCCGTTCTCAGATTTAAGGTATCCGTATGCGTATTCGCCTCCTTCTATCTGCATTGTCACAGACTTTATTCCGGCTTCGTCACCTTCTAACAGGTCAACAATCGTGACTTTGTACCCTCCTTTCTCTGCCCAGCGCATATACATACGCATAAGCATCTGCGCCCAGTCTTGTGCTTCTGTTCCGCCTGCGCCCGAATTGATTTTTAATACGGCGTCCATAGGGTCCTCTTCCTGCCTTAGCATATTCCTGAGTTCAAGGTTTTCGATGGCTTTCAGAGCCCTGTCGTAGGCGGTATCAACCTCCTCTTCTGTTACCATCTCATCGCGATAGAACTCCATACTCAACAGAAGTTCGTCGGCAGAGGTGCGTACTTCGTCGTAGCCTTCTATCCATTTCTTCAGTTCTCCCACCACTTTCATCTGCTGACGAGCCCTTTCCGGGTCGTCCCAGAAGTCTGGTGCCTGCGTGCGCAGGTCCTCTTCTTCGTATGCTATGCGCTTTTTGTCAATGTCAAGGTAATGTGCCAGCGCATCGGCACGGTCTGTTATGTCTTTCAGTTGTTCTTGTGTAATCATTCAGTTTGTGGTTGTTTGTTGTAGGTTCAGGGGCTTGTACCCTATTCCTCATACATCTTGTCTATTATCCCAGCGTAGTTATTGATGATGACAGGGCGCCTTGTTTTCAGGGTATTTGTCAGTTCTCCGTTCTCTATGGTGAATGGTTCGGGGAGCAGAGTGAAGCGTTTTACCTGCTCATATCCTGCCAATCCCTGCTGCAACGTGCTGATTCTCTCTGTCAATATCTTTATTATCTTTGCGTTGGAGCATAGGTCTTGCCGGCTTTTGAACGGTATGTTGTATTCGCGGGCGAGGTCTTCGAGAAGGTTGTATGCAGGTACTATCAGTGCGGAGACAAACTTCTTCTCGTCTGCTATCACTGCTATCTGCTCGATGTATTTATCTACCAGCAGTTTAGACTCTACCGCTTGCGGGGCTATGTATTTGCCGTTTGAGGTCTTGTAGAGGTCTTTTATCCTTTCGGTAAGGAACAGTTCGTTGCCTTTTATGTACCCTGCATCACCGGTTTTGAAGTATCCTTCCTCGGTGAAGGCCTCTTTATTGAGGTTGTCTCGCTTGTAATATCCTTTGGTTATCGTTGGTCCTTTGAGCAGTATCTCGTTGTTGTCGCCTATTTTTATGTCCAGCCCTTTGATGGGTATGCCTACTGATCCTACGGTGAACGGCTTGCCTTTGTGGTTGCATGACACTGTTGCCAGGCTCTCGGTAAGCCCATATCCCACAATCATCTGTATTCCGAGGCTCTTCACAAAGGTCTCTACCTCGGGTGATACCACTGCTCCTGCGGTAGGAAAGATGTTTGGTTGCTCCAGGCCCAGTTGCTTTCTGACAAGTGAAAGGATTGTCTTGTCAATGATTTTGTATTTCAGTGCCAGTGCGAGTGACGGCTTTTTGCCTTGTGATCTGTACTCCACGTTTACCTTTCTACCGGTTTCCAGTGCTTCGCGGAACACCTTTTTCTGTAATGGTGAGGCTGTGTCTATCTTTGATTGTACGCCTGCATACACCTTTTCCCAGAACCTTGGCACTGCTGACATGCACGTAGGGTGACGTTCTCGCATGGCTTTTTGTATGTTATGTGGGTCTGTGTTTATTATCAGTGTGGCCCCTTCGCTGAGTGCGAGGGTGTCCCATCCGCGCTCAAAGATGTGTGTTATCGGCAGAAAGGTTATCACTCTGTCTTGCTCTGTCAATGGAACGCACTCGTCATTGGCTTTCAATGCTGCTGCGAATTGCCCTGCTGAGAGCATTACACCTTTTGATTCGCCTGTTGTTCCGGATGTGTACAGTATGTTAAGGAGGTCTTCTTCGTTCAGTCCTGACCATCGTTCGTTGAGTTCCTGCTGCTTGGTCATATTGTGGGCGAGCCTCATGAAGTCGTTGAAATACATGGAACTGCTGTCGTGGTCGGCCAGGGTTACGGCGTGATCGTATATTATTATTCTTTCGAGTGTGCTGCAAACGGCCTGCACCCGACGTGCTTTGTCATACTGTTCTTGTTCGCCTACGAAGATAAATCTTATTTCTGCGTCGTTGATTACGTACTGTAACTGATTCTCTGAACTTGTGGCGTAGAAGGGAACAGTTACTGCTCGTATTCCGTATGCGCCGAAATCGGTGTAGATGTATGGCAGTATGTTTTGCGAGAATACACCGATTTTCTCCTGAACACCTACTCCGAGGCACAGTAGTGCGTCCGAGACACGTTTTACGTTCTCTGAGAAATCTTCCCATGTTGCTGTTTTCCAGACTTCACTGCCGAAGTCTTGATATTCGAAGACGGTTCTGTTGCCGTACTTCTTTGCCTGCTCGTGTGGGAGCATGGCTATGTGACAAACAGTTTGCATAGTGCTTTGTTCAGTTTTTTTTCTGTTGTTATGCTGTCTTTCTTGCCGCCTGTCGGGGTGTGATTCACTATTATGTGGTGTGTGGGGCACGCCTGCGGGTGGTGTATTGGCTATCTCTTAATTCTGTTGCAAAAATATGTAAAAATTCCCGAATGGCCAAATTTTTTGTCTGTTTTGTGTTGTCTGTTACGGGAATTATTGTTACCTTTGTTCCCAAACTACTGTTTTTTACATGAAATTTCCATAACTATGGCTACAAAAATATTGAGTGTTGACGATGAGCTTGACCTTGAGTTGCTGCTCACGCAGTACTTCCGTCGCAAGATTCGTAAGGGTGAATACGAGTTTTTCTTTGCTCACAACGGTATTGAAGCGTTGCAGATGTTGCTGGAAAATCCTGATATTGACATTGTGCTCAGCGACATAAATATGCCTGAGATGGACGGTCTGACGTTGCTGAAGAAACTTAACAGTCGGCATAATCCTGCTTTGAAGGTCATAATAGTTAGTGCATACGGTGAGATGAGCAACATACGCGCTGCTATGAACAATGGTGCTTTTGACTTTGCTACCAAGCCTATTGACCTTGAGGACTTGCAGGTGACTATTGAGAAGGCCATTGCCGAGATAGAATTTGTGAAGCAGACGCAGCGTGAACACGGGCAACTTGTTGACATAAAGGGTGATCTTGCCCTTGCGGCTGAGATACAATTGGCTATTCTTCCGAACTCTTTTCCGCCTTTTGAAGAACTCGCTGAGCGCATGGACATATATGCTTCGATGAAGGCTGCAAAGGATGTGGGTGGTGATTTCTATGATATCTACAAGATTGATGAGGACCATATAGGTTTCACCATAGCCGATGTGTCGGGCAAGGGTGTTCCTGCGGCTATTTTCATGGCGGTCAGTCACACGCTGCTCAGGTTTGCCGGGCGCAAGAGTCTTGACGCTGTCGCAGTGATAAGTGAGAGCAACGATGTGCTTGCAAGGGAGAGTTTCGACTCTATGTTCGTAACTCTTTTTTACGGTATATACAACGTTCGCACGGGAGAGGTGAAGTATGTCAACGCTGGTCATAACCCACCTTACGTGCTGAGGCATGACGGTACTCTTGAGACGTTGCCTTCATCGCGTAACATCTGCCTCGGCGTAATAGAGCATTATGCTTTCAATGCCGACACGGTGGAGTTGAAACCGGGCGATGCCATAGTCACCTTTACTGACGGAGTGACCGAGGCTTGTTCCGTCAGTGACGGCTTGTACGGCGAGGAACGTCTTGAAACACTGTTGAAGACCACACCCGCTATCGATGCCAGAGGACTGGTGGAGGAGATAAACGAGGCTGTGAGAAAACACGCGGAGGGTACGGAACAGAGTGACGACATCACCGTGCTGGTGTTGAAACGCAAATGAGATACAGAAGCATTGGCGGCGAAGGGTTAGGTAAGAACCATTGCCGTGCGGTGCTTTTTTTATTTGTCAGATGTGGGGAATATGGCCAGTGACGCAGGGCCTGAATGTTACCGATGCGGTAAAAAGGTGCTGATTACATGGTAAAAAGGTGCTGATTACATGGTGAATAGGTGCTGATTACACGGTGAATAGGTGCTGATTACACGGTGAATAGGTGCTGATTGCATGGTGAATAGGTGCTGATTACAATGAGCCTTGCCTCATGCTCTGTAACAATCCGTTGCTGGCGTATCTCGCACGAACACATCCTTGCCCCACAGAAAAAGCGATGAACGTACTTAAAATCATAAACAAGGGACTGGTTCTCGTGGCCACAGCGGCCGTGAGCAGTTGGCTGACGTACTCTCTGTGCGCCGGTAAGTACGAGCGTACCGTAGCGGAACTGCGTGAGCGTGTGTCTGAACTACAGAAGAACGAGATGGCAGCCATGGTGACAAAGCGCATCAGTGAGCAAATGGAGGACATTGCCTTTCAACAGAAAACCATATCAGACCAGCAGCGTGACAGGGCAGAACAGCAGTCACGCATAGCCGACATGGAGCGTGGCAAGTCTGAGATAGAACGCGGGCTGGCACGTGAGGCGGAGCGACAGGCGGTGAAAGCAGCGCATCAGGCAGACAGTATGAGACTGCTGGCAGAGTTTCAGAGCCTCGTGGCTACACAGGAACGGCAGGACGCCCTTGCTGCAAGAGCCAAGGCCGACACGCTATTCTATAACTCTTTGGGAAAACTGTTGGCACAGAATTCCATAGCGCAGAGCGATGCCGGCAGTGCCGAACTGGCGTCGTTGCTCAGTTACGCCTCGTGGCATTACACCAACACCTATGGCGGAGACGTATATCAGCAGGATGTGTTCACGTCGCTGATGAGGACGTCCGGCAACTCGATGCAACTGACGGGAATGATGATGGGCAGCGTCAGAAGCATGGCAAAAGTCAGTAACGGCGGTGCTGGCGGAGCAGAAACGTTCGTAGCCGTCAGCGACTATGGCGAGATAGCATCCCTCGTTCCGCAGCAGGGCACTGCCGCCACAGGGATACGTTACACCGTAAGCACCATATACACCGACAAGAAAAACGTGTTCCGCGCCGTGTGTACCGATGACAACGGCAACTGTTATGCACTCGACATAGGAGGCCGTCTGGTGCGGCAGAACGTGAGCCAACCAGTGCTTATGCCGCTTACCATGCAACTGCCGCAGGGCAGGTGGGAGAACATCCTGCGGCGAAAGGACGGTGTGCTCGTGGCGATAGCCCACGACAAGGTAGTATGGATAGACCCCGTGACCATGACAGCACTGCGCAGTCATACGGTGGAGGACGACATCGTGGAAGCAGGTATGATGGGCAGTGACCTGTTACTCTTCTGCTCTTCCGGGCACACGAGGACCTTCTCAGGCTACGAGGAAAAACCCTCCGTGTCGTTGCAGATGCCGAGGGGAGAGGTGGTAACAGCATTTGAATATGCAGAAGACAAGGAGTGGCTGATTCTTGGCACCGAGACAGGACCAGTATATATCTATGACCGCAAGGGAAAACTGCTCAGTTCGCTGCACGGACACACAGGAAGAGTGACACACATGGAACGCATGGACTGGATGCTCGTCAGTTCATCGTATGACCATACCGTGCGGCTGTGGGACATGAGGCACATCGGTTCCCTCGTGACACCAGTCAACATCAGTTACAGTCGCTGGCCACTATGCTTCGTAACAGACGAAAAACAGCGCATGGTGCGCATAGGCATGGAGGGAGGAGACATACGCAGCGTAAACGTTTCAGTGGAGACAAACTCACGAAACACGCATAACAACATCACAAGGGAGTTCTCCACAGACGAGTGGGAGTACTATATAGGCAAGGAAGTGCCTTACAGACGATTCAAGAAGGATACGCCATGAGCAAACGCCATGAAGGAAATACCGCACGGACCATAGTCCTCGCACTGCTTATACTCACCGCAATGGCGGCTGGGGCAGATAACCGTGGCATACCGTTCATAAGAAGTTACAGCGCGGCAGAGTACAATGCGCACAACCGTAACTATGACGTTGCGGGCGATGCGTATGGCACTGTCTTCGTGGCTAACTTCGAAGGACTGGTATATTACGACGGTGCCACGTGGCGTAAGATACACACACCAGGCATAAGTCGCGTAACACGCATAGCAAGAGGGCGTGACGGAAGGATATGGGTGGGCGGATTCAACGTCTTCGGATACCTCGAACCCGACGCAAGAGGCTGTCTGCAACTGCGCACAATAGTGTCAGACAAAGGGCAAAGACTATTCGGAGAAGTGGATATGATAAAGGTGGAGAGCGACAGAGTGCTTGTACACACCTCATCAGGAGACGCATACCAACTGAGGAACGGCCGCTCGTTGCGCAAGATTCCAGAGCGGTTGGCAATGGAAATGACGCACGCCACCGATTCGATAATGAACATAACACTGGCAGGCCAGACCGTCTCAGCACGACAAGGAGAAGGCATAGTACTAAGACAAGGCGGCACATCACGCCTCATAACAGAGGCGGACGGGCTGTGCAGCACAGCAATAAACTTCATCACCTACAACAAGAACCGTACGCTATGGGGCGCAACAGACCACGGAGTGTTCGCCATGGAGATGCCATCACCATACACCTGCATAACAGAGGCGCAGGGATTGAAAGGTGAGGTGTACTCCATAGGCATGATAGGCAATGACGTGTACTTCGGAACATTGCAGGGAATATACCGCCTTCACAACGGAGTGATAACACATATACAGGACATGAACCTCGCCTGTTGGCAGATAGTGCCACTTAACAACAATGTGTTGCTGGCAGCAACAGCCGAAGGCCTGTACCGCATCACAGCCACGGGAATACATAAAATGACCGACGGCAACACACTGTCAGTATGCAAAGGCAAGGGAGAGACATTCTATACAGGAGAGATGGACGGCGTGTATGAAGTGTCAGAAAGCGGCAGGTACAACAGAATAGCACCAATAGAAAAATGCGTGAAGGTAATAATGCTCGGCGAGAAAATACACACCGAGACCCTATACGGAGAACAATGGGAAATCTATCCAGGCGATAAAACAAGAATAAAAAAACTTCGCAGCAATGACATTGCGGGCGAAGCAAAACTCAGTTGCGTAGATGCAGCAGGCAGAAGGTGGCTCACTGACTCAGAGGGCAAGAACCTGAAAGTAACCGTAAAAGGGCAGATTGACAAGACATTGACGGAGTGGGTGAGGCCGATGGCAGACAGAACACTCAACGCAGTGTATATGAAAGAAGGAAAAACACTATGGGTAGGAGGCGATTTCGGTGCAATAAACCTTGACATCTCCATGATACAAAACGGACGGACAGTGAGGGAAAAAGGCACGATATACATACGCCAGATAGTGGCGTTCAACGACTCCGTGCTGTGGGGAGGATACAGTGCCAAGGGAATAGTGCCCGTAACAACAGTCAAGGACATACAACTGCCATCGTCATGCCATAGCATTACCGTCTATTTCTCAGCCGGAACGATGTCCATCTTCCATCCAACCAAATACCGGTACCGTATCAACAACGGCAGATGGAGCGCATGGACAACAGATACATACGCACGCTTTAACAATATGCAGTACGGCCCATCACGGCTGGAAGTGCAGGCACTGGACCTCTTCGGGAGAATAAGTGACACGGCAGAAGTGGAGTGGTACCTGGAATTTCCGTTCTACCTGAAATGGTGGGCAGTGATATGTTACATACTGATAATAGGCCTGTTGGTGCGCTCAGTGGCATTATACAGGATGAAAAAACTAAGTCGTGACAAGATGGTATTGGAACAAACGGTAGCAGAACGCACGGCAGAACTCTCCACGGCACTTGATGATCTGCAACGAACACAGGTGGATTTGATGAGAATGGAGCGCACGGCAACGGCGGGAAAACTGACACAGGGACTGATAGACAGAATACTTAACCCAATCAATTACATAAACAACTTCTCGAAACTCACGTCAGGTCTCGCCAAAGATCTGCATGAGGACATAAAGGAAGAACAGGGAAATATGTCGCAAGAGAACTTCGAGGACTGTGAGGATATCATCAATATGATGCAGACTAACCTCTCAAAGATAGAGGAACACGGAGTGAACACAACGCGGACACTACGTGCTATGGAGGCAATGTTGAAGAACCAGATAGGCAGTCTGCACAGTGTTGACATGGTACAACTATGCAAACAGGCGATAGAAGTAACCGCAGAGTATCACAAAAGAGACATAAACGATTGCGGGATAAGGCTACATGCCGACCTCCCCGCAGGCCCGTTGCAGCATGAAGTGGATGCGGACTCCATCAATAGGGCACTACTTGCAGTACTGACAAACGCTGTCTATGCTGTAGTCAAGAAGTACCAGCGGCATCCATATGAGCCAGAAGTGCTGTTAAGACTATCAAAACTCGGGGACAGTCACATTGAAATAGTGGTGCATGACAATGGTATAGGCATAGAGGACACTATCGTCAACAAGGTGTTTGACCCCTTCTTCACCACCAAAACGACAGCAGAAGCATCGGGAGTGGGACTATATCTCGCAAGAGAAATAGTGCAAGACCACAACGGAACCATAACGCTTAGAACGGAAAAAGATGGCTATACAGACTTCATAATATCCCTCTAAGCGTCTCATCACATGATACCCACCAGACAACAACCATAAAATAACCTGACTATGGACGACAACCAGACAATGAAGGAACAACTGCTGCAGATGCAGAAGATGGCATCTCTCGGCATGATAAGTGCCGGGATAGCCCACGAAATACAGAATCCTCTCAACTTTGTCATTAACTTCTCCAAACTGTCCGGCAGGCTTTTGGCAGATTTGGAGGAGATAATTAACGAGGTAAAAGACCAGATTGACGAGGAGGACGCAGCCGATCTGAGTGACATCTCGCGTGACCTTGCCCTCAATATGCAGAAGATTCAAGAGCACGGGGAGCGTGCAATAAGCATTATTCAGGGCATCCTCCTAATATCAAGAGGCAAGGAAAACGAGCGTATATCCACCGATATACCCCATCTTGTGCATGAATACGTATGGCTGTCATATCATGCTAAGCGTGCGAATGACAAGGGTTTCAACGTCTCTATCAAAGAAGATTACCAGCCAGAGATGCCTAATTGCATGGTTATACCGCAGGATTTGTCGCGTGCTGTCATCAATGTGATGAACAATGCGTGCTATGCCGTGAAGCAAAAGACGGTAGAATACGCTGCAAACGGCAACGATGCGTATGTGCCTACGATAGAGATTACAGTGAGGGTAGCGGACAATCGCCTCGTAATAGTAATCGCTGACAACGGTACAGGAATGTCCGAGGAGGTGCGCAAGAAACTATTTCACCAGACAATCACCACCAAGCCAATCGGTGAGGGAACGGGGCTGGGAATGCAGATAACGCATGAAATCATTACAAAAAACCATAACGGAGAGATAAAAATAGAATCTACACTGGGTGAGGGAACTACGGTATCCTTT